>JALLOM010000131.1 GCA_027717865.1 Acidobacteria bacterium AH-259-O06
TAGTCTTCCGGTAACTCGTCGATGCATTCCTCAAAAAATTCTCTCAGTTCCTGAGTTTGCAAAACCAGGTCCGGTAGGCTGCTCCAGTCACCGATGGCTTCTACGTGCTGTCCCTGCTCAAAGCGGGGAAGATAAGGTTCAATGGGGACCACCTGAGGGCGATCCCCCGTCCGAAGTTTCAGAAGGGACTCATTGCAAACAATGCGGTAAAGCCAGGTGTACAGGGAAGACTCCTCTCGGAAAGAGTCGATGGATTGGAAGACCTTCAGGAAACTTTCCTGAACCGCATCCTCAGCATCTTCGGGGTTTCTCAAAATGCGGAGGCTAACCATGTAGAGACGGCGTTCGTAAGTCTGGACCAGCTCTTCAAAGGCTGCTTTTGACCTCTGTTTAAGTCGCTCGACCAGCGTTTGTTCGACCATACCAAGGTCATGTGGACGAGGCGGCCACGTGCGAGGCGCTGCCTAGACACGCCGCTGGCCTATCCACCCTCTTTAGCAAGAAATTCAATAATACGGCGTTCGAAGTCAGGATCCAGTGGAATTGTCTGGGCCAGCCTTTCCGGTCTCGCCACCTCTCTGTAACTGTCCACAAACCGTTTACAGTTTGCGCAGCCCTGTAAATGCCGCTCGAATTTTTTTATCTGTTCCGGTTCGAGCTGACCTTCGAGATAGGCATAAGCGAATTGCTCGATCTCTTCGCAGGTCGGCAGTCCCATCAATTTCATGAGCCACTTCTTGAATAAACGAACCATTTCTTAAAATGCCTTTCCTTTGACTGCCGCCGCAATCAGTAGGTCCTGAAACACGATGTCAGGACTGAATGGGTAGTGCCAGACTGCTTCCGTGAATCCTATTTGGTTTGCTCCACCTTCTTCCTTTGGATGCCCCAAAAGCCGAAACGTTTTCTAAAAATCTTGATCAGTCTAGACTGTGGAACTGAATCGAGCAAGCAAAAAGGGCCGGGTGGGGCCGGTGGGCAGGAACCGTTTCTCTCTTTCGCAGAGACTTCTTGAGGACGGTTGTCATCTATATAACAGCTGAGTTGCGGGCTGCAGCATAACAACGGTTCGAATTCCTCCAGGCTAGAGTTCTTAAGAGAGGGGACCATATGGAGAAACTTAAACTTCGAGGGATGGCCAGGTCAGTGGCCGCCATAGCAAGCAGTTTGGTTGTGCTGTTTGTGACCCATTTCTTGTCCATCGAAGCTTTTGCCCAGTACACTAAGAAGACGGTGGTCGCCCACAGAGGAGCCTCCGCCTATGCGCCCGAGCACACACTGGAGGCCTACCGGTTGGCGATCGAGCAAGGTGCTGACTACGTCGAAGAAGATTTACAGATCACCAAGGACGGTGTTCTGGTTTGCCTCCATGATTTGACCCTGGAGCGCACTACCAACGTCGAAGAGGTGTTTCCGCATCGCTATCGCCAAGTAGAGCGCCACGGAGTGACTGAGAAGCACTGGTTCATTTTCGATTTCACGCTGGAGGAGGTCAAACAGCTCGATGCCGGCTCCTGGTTCGACAAGAGATTTGCCGGTGCGCAGATTCCGACTTGGCAGGAGGCAATCCAGGAGATCCGTGGTAAGGCTGGTCTCTTCCCCGAAACAAAGGCACCTGAGGTCTACGGGCGCCATGGCTTTGACATGGAACGGCTGATCCTGGCTGAACTTGAGAAGAACGGCCTCCATCAGCCAGGCGCAGATCCAGACACTCCTGTCATTATTCAATCCTTCAGCGCTGAGAGCCTGCGAAAAATGGCGTTCGAATTGAAAACCCGCTTGCCCCTGGTGCTGCTGCTGGGAGAAGGTAATAAGGAGTGGGCCTCCCCCGAAGGACTTAAGAAAGTGAAGGAGTTCGCCGTGGGAATTGGTCCCGCCAAGAGCATTCTCCGGGCCAGCCCCAGGCTCGTGGAATGGGCCCACAATACTGGTCTGAGTGTAACTCCCTACACTTTTCGATCGTCGGCCGTTGGAAAAGGATTTTGGAAGGTGCGCGCGGAGATGGCCTACTACCTTGACACCCTGGACGTCGAGGCACTGTTTACCGACAACCCAGATCAATTCCCCCACAAGTAGAAGACGCCAGGGCAACCCTTGCTTATTCGTATGCCCAAAACTACGTAAGAGCGGATGGTACGTGTTAGCTTTTCAACTGTTCCTGAAAGGGGTCAATTCCCGCTGGAATTCTTGGGTCCGGGCGATGTATTGCTGATAAGATTGCACTTCTGCCGAGATTTGGGTATCTGACCAGGACAGCTCCTTCGCCATATGGAGGACAGTCTTCTCAATGGCCTGGGCTCCTTGGTCTCGACTGAAACCCAGCAAGGTTCGACGCAACAGAAAGTCGCTAAGGCGCAGGCACTGCTCGGAGCGCACCGCAAGAACCACCTGGGCCGCAATATCGGGGTAATCGGGCGCGAGTGGTCTCCGCAATTCTGGATCCGACTCAGCTAATCTCAAAACCTGGTTGGCTGGAGCACCGTAAAGTGAATACAAATACTCAACAACCTCCCGGGTAACGCCCGCGTGAGCCCTCGAAGCGATCATCGTACCTCTGGCACCGGGCAACGGAACGGTCGCCGTCTGACAAGATTGTTTCACTTTGAGTTTAGTACAAACCAGGTTGGTAATCTCTTCGGCAATGGCTCGATAGCCTGTGATCTTTCCGCCCAACACCGAGATGAGACCGGGAGTGTTTACATGCTCCCCATCGATAATTCGGTGCATTCTGGAGACGGAGGATTCACTGCCCTCCTGCATGACCAGGGACCGAACTCCCGCATTACTAAAATGAATCTGGTGTGGATCGAGATTCGGAAAGAATTCCTCCACTGACTGCAGTAAGTAATTCACATCGGCTCCAGTGGCCCTCGCTTGAGCTGGATCCTCGTGAAAATCGGTGTCTGTAGTACCGATCCAGCTATGCCCACACCAGGGAATCACGAAAAAGAGGCGTCCGTCTACCTTGGAAAAGAGCACCAAAGCCTGATGGTTTAGCGAGGGATAGGCGATGTGAATGCCCTTCGTAGTCCGCACCATGGGTTGGGCATGCGCGGTCAGGACCCCTGCCACTCGGTTGAACCAGGGACCGGCGGCGTTTACCACCATGCGACCTCTTACCTCCAACTCATTGCCGCGCAGAACGTCTCGAACCGCGACTCCTTCCAAGGTATTGCCGCAGCGGAGCGCTCCGACAACTTCCACGTAGTTCAGCGTGCAGGCACCGTTCTCACGCGCATCAATGACATTCTCCAGGCACAGCCTTTCAGGTGAGTCAACCTGCGCATCATAGTAAAGGACCGCCCCCTGCATCCCGTCTTTCCTCAAAAATGGCTCCATACTCTTTACTTCAGCAGTGCTGAGAAAACGATGGTTGGGGGGACTCTTGTCATAGCTAAGAATGTCGTAAAGCATCATTCCCAACTTCATCTTCATCCGGTAGTACAGGCTGCGATCATAGAAAGGAATGATGAACTTAAGGGGTCTCACGAGATGTGGAGCCATGCGCAGCAGAATTTCTCTTTCGCGCAGGTCGAGGCGCACCAATCGAAAGTCGAACATCTCCAGATAGCGCAGTCCTCCGTGGATCAGTCGTGTGGATCCCGAAGTTGTGCCGCTGCCGAAATCACTTTTCTCAAAGAGGGCCACCTTGAGACCGCGCAGGGCAGCGTCTCGGGCGATACCCGTGCCAATGATTCCGCCACCAATCACGATCAAATCGAAAGTCGTGCCACGCAATTGCTGAAACCTATTCATCTCACCCAGCTTGATTTCTCTTTCATTCTAAAGTCGCACGGATTGGGCGAAACGGTTGGGTATCCAACGGACAACATTCCCTGTTTCAGAACGTTTCGCACTGCTGGTCGCTTCGCCTCTGTTGCAAGAGCGGATCAGTTCAACAACTTCAGAACTCGATCCGTGTTCAAAGTCCGACTGAAAGTGCTCGCCTTAAGGCCTTTTTCGAGACTTCGCATGTCGTAAAGCGTCAAAGAGCCCGAACAAACAAATAAATATTTAAGGAGGTTAATATGTTAAGACCACGTAAAACTATAGGGATTCTAACCATGCTGGTTGGTCTCCTTATACCTTCCGCTCTCCACGCTCAGTTCGACACGGCGACAGTGCTGGGGACTGTGAGCGATGAGACGGGCGGGATCCTTCCGGGCGTCGAGGTCACCCTGACCAATGTCAACACCGGAATTTCTGCCACCACGGTGACGGATGAGAGGGGAAACTACGAGTTTCTCAGAGTTAAGATCGGGACTTATCGAGTTAGTGCCGAATTGACAGGATTCAAAACCGCTGTTGCCGAAGACGTCGGGGTGGCGGTGAATGCGCGTCAAAGGGTAGATCTGACTCTTTCGCTTGGAGAGATTTCCGAAGTGATCGAGGTAATAGGTGCACCAGCTCTTGTCGAAGCCGAAACCAGCGATCGCGGACAGGTTATCCAGGATCGACAAATCGTCGGTCTTCCCCTCAATGGACGTGAGTATTCGGACCTAGCCCTGCTCTCTGTCGGTGTCCGCGAATCTGAGAAAGACGAATCTCGAGAGGGATCGTTCAACGTTCACGGGCTCAGAAGCACGATGAACAGCTTCATGTTGGATGGCGTGGACAACAACTCGTATGGAACCAGCAACCAAGGCTTTTCCAACCAGGTGGTCCAGCTCCCGCCGGACGCGGTAGCCGAATTTAAGGTTCAGACCAACAACTTCAGTGCAGAATTTGGGCGTGCGGGAGGTGCCGTCATTAACGCTTCCCTCAGGGGTGGCACCAACGAGTTTCACGGGAGTGTCTGGGAGTTCCACCGCAACGACAACATCAACGCTCGCGATTTTTTCACCAATCGCAGCGGAGGTCAAAAACCCGACCTGATCCGCAACCAGTTTGGCGCAACATTTGGCGGTCCCATTTATAAGGATCACACCTTTTTCTTTGTCGATTACGAGGGTTTCAGAGAAAAAAGAGGTACAACGCGATTCTCTACCATCCCAACCCTCGAGCAACGGCAGGGGATATTGGGAGTGCCGGTAATCGATCCTTTGACCGGTCAACTCTTTGAGAATGGCGTGATCCCGGAAAACCAAATCAGCCCGTTTGCCAAAAAGGTTTTCGCTGGATTGCCTGATCCGACTGCGCCCGGAACCAGAAACAATTTTAGAACCGCCCGCCTGGAGGTAAACAACACCGACAAGTTCGACGTGAAAATCGACCACAGGTTCAACGATAGAGTCAGCGTGTTCGGCAGGATAAGCCACCGCAAGATGAACCTGTCTAGAACACCTGACATTCCGGGTCCGTCCGGAGGTGGGGGCAATGGTTTTGTGCGCGTGCTTAATCAGCAGTTGGCGGTCGGGGCGACCTGGGCCGTCTCGCCCACCTCGCTCCTCGAGGGTCGACTGGGTGTCTCTCGTACCAACGCAGGTAAAGAGCCTGTCAACATCGGATCCCCGCCCGCGAGTGAACTCTTTGGGATTCCGGGTCTGCCCACCAATCGAAAGATTACCGGTGGCTTACCCAACCAAAGAATCAGTGGCTTTAGCCAGCTCGGCCAACAGGCCACTAATCCTCAGTACCAGAACCCAAAATCTTGGAACCCCAGAGTCAACTATTCATGGATTGCCGGCGCTCACAGCCTGAAAGTGGGCTATGAATTTTTGAGGGTTAGGGTAGGCGTTCAAGATGTCAACCCCCTCAATGGCCAATTTCGCTTTAGTGGCGCCTTTAGCCGTCCGGAGGGTGTCTCGGGACCCAGTTCTGTGTTCAATCTGGCTGATTTCATTTTTGGGGCTCCGAGTCAATTTTCTCTCGTGAACCTGTTTGAAGCCGAGGTCCAGGAGCGGATGCATTTTGGGTATCTTCAGGACGATTGGAAAGTCGCTCAGAATCTGACTCTCAATCTCGGTATTCGTTACGAGTACGGCTCTCCTTTGTTTGATAGCAACAACAACCTCACCAACTTCGATCCAGTGACGAATTCCATCATTTTCGCCAGTGATGGGTCTGCTGCGAACCGCGCATTGGTCAATAATGACCTGGACAACTTTGGACCGCGGGTGGGCTTTGCCTGGAGTTTCGCTCCCAAGACGGTCATACGGGGTGGCTACGGCGTTAGTTATATTCACCCCATCCAACAGCGGGTGGGAGGCGCCAATCTTCTTGCCATCAACGCACCTCAAGTCGTTATAGGAAGACAGGTGCAAACACCCGACGATCCCAACTTCAGAACCCTCCGCGGCGATGGCAACGCAAAAGATGGTGTTCCCGAAGGATTCAATGACCCGGCAACCTTTAATCCACTTGAATCCACCATCCGTTTTATCCCGACGGACACCCGTACCAGCTACGTCCAGAGTTGGCATCTGACCATTCAGAGAGAAATTCTGCCCAATACCATGTTGGATGTGGCTTACATCGGGAATCTCGGTTCGAAGTTAAACGTGCTGGGTGATTTCAACCAGGCCAGACCCAACAATCCGGGTGAGATCATCCCCTTGCAGGAAAGACGCCCGGTTCCTAATTTCTCCGCGATTTCGACCGCGTTCAACCGTGCGTCGTCCAATTACCACGCCCTTCAGGTCAAGCTCGAGCGGCGAGCGACCCGCGGTCTTTACCTGCTGAACTCGTTTACCTGGTCAAAGGCCATCGACAATGCCGCCGGTTCGTTGGAAGATCCCAACGGCAATTCCGGTAATCCGCAGAGCATTCTCAATCTGGATAATGATAGGGGTCTGTCGGCTTTCGATCAACGAATAAACAATGTCACCAGTCTGGTCTGGGACGTTCCGTTCGGTAAAGGGCACCGTTTTGGCTCCAATATGCCTTCAACGATGAACGGCATTTTGGGAGGTTGGCAAGTGAGTGTCATTAACTTCGCAAGGAGCGGCAATGTGCTCAATCTGCGCTATACCCCCTCTTCTGCATTCAAGGTCACTGCGGATCTCGCCTCCCATGAGGGCGGTGTCAGCTTTCGGCCTAACATTATCGGAGACGCCAAAGTGCCCACAGACCAACGGACCGTTGACAACTATCTGAGTAGAGATACCGTAGTAGTTCCAACGGATGCAAGCCAACCCTTTGGAAATGCTGGAAGAAACATCGTGCGCGGCGAAGGGTTTTTCCAGACGGACTTGGCAATCAACAAGGATATCCCGCTCCCTAAGCTTCTAAATGAAGACAGTCGATTGCAGTTCCGAGCCGAGTTCTTCAACCTGTTCAACACCGCTAACTTCAAGGTGCCAAACGGCAACCTGTCAAGCGGTGCTTTCGGTACGATTCGCAATACATTTCCGGCTCGAGAGATTCAATTTGGTCTGAAGCTCTTCTTTTAGAATGCAAGCTCCTCCTCCCCCCACTAGAAGGAAGTTTCCACAGGCTTTGTGGAAACTTCCTTCCTTCCTCTTCCTACTCGCCCTGCTGTCTTCTTCTTCCTTTTCATGGGCTGGAGTCAATGCGCTCGCAATGCGCCGACCCAGTCAAAGCCTAAAGCAAGAGAAGCAAAAAGCCGTGCGCCAAGAGGAGCAGGAAGACTATTACAAGAAGTGGCTCAATGAGGATGTAAAATACATCATCACCGCCGAAGAAAAAACGGTTTTCGAGCAGTTGATCACTGCGGAAGAGAAAGAACAGTTCATTGAACAGTTCTGGTACCGTCGCGACCCCGATCTGACGACTTCGATCAATGAATTCAAGGAAGAGCACTATCGGCGGATCGCCTACACCAATGAACGCTTTAGCAGCGGCCTACCCGGGTGGCAGATGGACCGGGGGCGAACTTACATCATTCATGGTCCCCCGGATGAAATCGACTCTCACGCGTCTGGAGGAACTTACAACCGTTCGCTGGACGAAGGGGGAGGCATCACTTCCACTTTTCCCTTCGAGATCTGGCGCTATCGGTACATCGAAGGGATTGGACAGGATGTAGAACTGGAGTTTGTAGACCGCTCGTGGAGTGGAGAATACCGTCTGGCACTCCTGCCGGAGGAAAAGGACGCCCTGCTTCGCGTTCCCGGTGCGGGTTTGACCCTAGCCGAGCAACTGGGGTTGGCGGGTAAGGCCGACCGTCCCTTTTTTTCCCCGGGTAATCGGGATACCTATCCCTTGATAAACAGGGACAATCCATTTATCCGCTACGAAAACTATGTCAAGGTACAGCGACCCCAACAGATCAAGTACAAGGATCTTAAGGAGATTGTGGACGTCAAGCTCAGCTATAACAATCTTTCCTTCAAGACCCGTGAAGATTACATCAAGCTGAACAATAGACAAGTCCTGGTTCCCATCACCCTCGAGTTGCAGAACAAGGATTTGACTTTCAAGGTGGAAAATGGGGTCCACGCCGCCAGAGTCGCGGTCTATGGGATCATCACCAGTATTACCAATCGTGTGATTACGGAATTTGAAGAGGACCTGATAACTTCTTTCCGGCCCGAGTTTTTCCCGCAGGCGCTTGAAGGGTGGTCTCTCTATCAAAAGATCGTGCCCTTGGATCAGAAGATGCGTTACAAACTGGACTTGGTGGTGAAAGACCTCAATAGCGGCAATGTGGGTGTGGTCCGTCGGGCCATTATTCCTCCTTCCTATGGGGAGAGAAAACTGTCCGTCAGCTCTCTAATTCTGTCGGATTCCATTCGCCAGTTGGGGGAGCTTCCCAAGGACGATCAGATGTTTGTCCTGGGAGACGTCTGGATCCGACCCAGTTTGAGCAAAGATTTTTCCCTCGACGAGTCTCTGAGAGTCTATCTGCAGCTTTACAATACAAGTGTTGACCAGAGCACCCTGGCTCCCTTGGTAGAGGTCACTTACAAGATTTTGCAAGAGGGAGACCCGGTTGTGGAAATCAAAGACGAGAGTGGAGAATCAGTGCAGTTCTATTCCGCTCGGAGGGTGGTGCTCATCAAGGTCTTGCCCGTCAAGGACCTCAAGCCTGGAAAGTACAGGATAGAAGTGGAAGCCCGCGATCCGATTAACAATCAGGTGGCCACTGCTCGCGACGAATTTCAACTCTCTGCGCCTGCCCGCCTGGTTGCACACC
>JALLOM010000132.1 GCA_027717865.1 Acidobacteria bacterium AH-259-O06
TTCGAAGCGATCATCGGCCTTGAGGTCCACGCCCAACTGCTCAGTAAGAGTAAGATCTTTTGTTCTTGCAGCACGCAATTTGGAGCTCCTCCAAATTCCAATACCTGTCCAGTTTGCCTTGGTTTGCCCGGTGCTCTTCCGGTGTTGAATCGTGAAGCTGTAGCCATGGCGGTCAAAGCCGGCTTGGCTTTGGGTTGTCGTATCAACCGATGCTCCATTTTTGCGCGCAAGAACTATTTTTATCCTGATCTCCCCAAGGGATATCAAATCTCCCAATACGAGGTGCCGCTGGCCCAGGATGGTCAAATCGAAATTCTCACCGGAGAGCGTCTGAGAACAGGCAATGTTGCCAATTACCGGAAGAAAAGGTTCGGGATCATTCGAGTGCATCTGGAGGAGGATGCCGGCAAATCGATTCACATGCCTGGTGGGCATACCTACGTTAACCTGAACCGGACGGGGGTTCCCCTGATTGAGATTGTCTCTCAACCGGATTTACGATCCTCTCATGAGGCTTACGACTACCTAAATTACCTGCGACGCACCGTGCTCTATCTGGGAATCTGCGATGGCAACATGGAGGAGGGCAGTCTGCGATGTGATGCCAATGTTTCGGTTCGCCCGGTGGAATCCTCTGTCTTTGGAACGAAGACGGAAATTAAAAACCTCAACTCTTTTCGCTTCTTGCAGAAGGCTCTTGACTATGAAATCGAAAGGCAAATTCAGGTGATCCGAAGTGGTGGACAAGTCCAACAGGAGACCCGGCTGTGGGACGAAGAACATCAGAAAACAACGGTCATGCGAGCCAAAGAAGAGGCCCATGACTATCGCTATTTCCCGGAGCCGGACCTGCTCCCTGTGGTGGTTCCCGAGGAGCGGCTCGAAAAGCTGAAGGCAGAGATCCCTGAACTACCCGAAGAACGCCGAGCGCGTTTCGTCGAACAGTATGCCCTCAGCGTTGAGGATGCCCTGCTTGTCACCCACACTCGCCAATTCGCTGATTATTTTGAGGCCGCCGTCAAAACTTACAATCAGCCCAAAGCCATCTTCAACTGGATGCTTGGCGACGTGACCCGCCATCTCAAGCAGGACAATCGGGATATTACGGATTGCCCGGTGAAATCTGAACACTTGGCGGATCTGGTCCGTCTTATCGATGGGGGGAAGATCAGCGGTAAGATCGCAAAACAGGTGTTTGAGAAAATGTATGAAAGGGCGGAGGATCCGCGGCACGTCATTTCCAAAGAAGGCTTCAAGCAAATCAGTGACGAGGACCAATTAGAGAGCATCGTCAATCAAGTCCTTGAATCAAATCCGGACAAGGTGAAAGCCTATCGTGTAGGAAAGGAGGGGTTGTTGGGCTTTTTCATGGGACAAGTCATGAAGGAGACTCGCGGCCAAGCCAATCCGCAAATGGTCAATCAGATGCTGCGGGCCAAGCTGCAGTCGGATCAATGAGAAAGTCAACTCGTCAGAAGGAGAGCGGCCAAAAGCAAATCGCGGTCATCGAAGAGATGGTGGATAATATCTATTCCATAAGGTTCGTTCTTCAGAGCCTCGGTTACAACGTCCGTTCTTTTTCTTCGCGAGGTTCCTACCAATCTTCCTTGATCGAGTTTGCGCCTAACCTGATCATCATCGACATGATGATTCCGGATGGGGAAGCCTATCGGGTGATCCTCAGTATCCGCGGGAGTGACCTGAAGAAGGTGCCGATTTTGGCCATCACTGCTGAGGCCATGGAAGGAAAGGAAGAGGATGTCTATGAAGCGGGTGGTCAGGACGTTCTCTCCAAGCCTTATACGGTCACCGATCTGCAAAAGAAACTGAAAAAGTGGCTGGCTTAAAGCTCTTTGAGCTTTTGAGCCGAAATGGTTCCAAGTTCCAAGTTCCAAGTTCTGAGTTCCGACTTCTGGCTCCTGACTCCTGGCTCCTGACTCCTGACTCCTGACTCCTGTCTCGATTACTACGTGTTGAGCCTATCCATAGTAGTGTTTTAAACACTGATCCATCACCCACGCGGTCCGCGCGCCGCTCTCCGCCGTCGACTCACAGATTCCCTTTCCCAGGAGCTGATTGACTGCCGTCTGAATCAGCGGTTGGTGCACGTGGGGAGGGTTTCGAAAAGGCAAAACCTCCTCTCTGCCCTCCCTTCTGATGATAATGTCGGTATCGGAAAAAACCGGGCACCGCAGTTCGCCCTCCGACGCCGTAAATGTAATCCGATCCTCCGAATGGTCGGCA
Organism: Acidobacteria bacterium AH-259-O06; assembly: GCA_027717865.1. Lineage (GTDB taxonomy): Bacteria > Acidobacteriota > UBA6911 > RPQK01 > JADFOI01 > JALLOL01. The sequence continues at coordinate 2,245 of JALLOM010000132.1, forward strand.
TTAAAGTTCCAGATCCCCGTTCCAACAATTCCCGACTCGAACTCGAAACAGGCAGCCGTCACATCTTCTGCCCGGTAAGTACCCCCGGTATTCACCGCAAAGCCGCCCACCGCCTTGATCGGGCTCAGCAGAAAATCGAGCAGGTCCAGCCCGTGCGAACCCAGATCCATAAACAGCCCCCCTCCCGCAATGGCAGGATCAAAACGCCACTGCCTCGCTTCCTCCCCGAGGGCCAACCGCCCATACTGGACGATATGTACAGAACTCAACATGCCCACCGCCTGTGCTTTCAGTAGCTCCTGAACCTTTAAGAACCGTGGCAATGCCCTTCGGTAATAGGCCACAAAAAGTGGGTTTCCTTTTCCCTTGAATGCCTCCACCATCCGCAGGCACTCCGTATGGTTCGTCGCCATCGGCTTCTCTACCAGGCACGGTTTCCCTGCTTCCGCGATCTGCAGCGCCAGCTCACAATGAGACGAGGGGGGCGCGGCAATGTAAACCGCATCAACCTCAGGGTCGTCAATCAGATCCTGCGCCCGGCTGTAGAACCGGGGCACGCGGTGACGCCGAGCATAGTGCGCGGCTTTCTCCGCATCGCGCCGCATCACCGCAACCAGCTGTGAATGCGCCGCCTTCTGAAACCCCGGTCCGCTCTTCACCTCCGTCACATCACCACAGCCGAGAATGCCCCATCGCACGGTTTCCATCGAGTCATCCTCTCCGGGTTAGAGGGTATAACAGCTTCACCTGTCGGCCAAAACCCACGGCGAGATCACGCGCGGGCGATTTCCTCTTTTTAGGGCAAGCTAGAACCCTGGGAGGCTAGGGCCAAGGTTGTCAAGATAAGAATAGTTGATAGTAGATGGGCTAGTGTGCTACTCATTAAAGCAATCAACCTGTATAAGGAGGGATAACTGTGAAGAAATTTGCTTTTTTGGTGTTAGTTGTGTTGGGAATGACGGTCTTAATGGCCCATCCGCATTTTCGCAAAACGGTCACCGTTGCGTTGCCGGGAGGTGTCGAAGCAACCATCTCCTACCAAACTGTTCCGGGCAATGAAATGCATGCCGAAAACGCACAGATCGGGAGCTTCATCACCCCACGCGGGCCTCGTTTGACACTGTCCGGGGAGCTCAGGGCAGGATCCGTGAGTCTCCCCGCGGGAGAGTACACGATCGGTGTCATTAAAAACGGCGCAAACGATTGGACCATGGCCTTATATCCCGGGCGACTCGGTCGCCGTGAGACGCCCGATGTGTCGAAGTTGATCAAGCTGGACTCGATGTTTTCCGATTCGAGGGGCAAGACCGAGCACCTGCTGGTCGACATCACGCCGGGCCACGGCAAGTTTGAGGGCAAGGCGGTTTTGACCGTCAAGTTTGGCAAGCTGTTTCTCGACGGCGCGCTGACCTAATCTGAGGGGTCTGACCCTGAAAATGCAATTTTTGCTCAGCCCAAGATTGCATTTTCAGGCTCACATTTTCAGGGTCAGACCCCGTTTGACCCGCGCTCAGACCCAGTGTGTCGCAAAAGGGGGAAGCTAACAACATGTTGAGTAAATACAGCAAGCCATGGACCGTCTGAATCGTGACGGCATCTCACGTCGTCAGCTTAGAATTTTTTCTCGACAAGTTGTTTTGGTGCTGCGAAGCTAGAGCGTAGAGGATCGAGGTAAGGCATGAAAAAGCATCTCGTAGGGACCCTGTTAGGATTAGTTCTGGGAACGGTTTTTGTCTGGGGGGCTGATTTTTGGGAGAAGAAGAAATTTACCGAATGGAGTGAAAAGGAAGTCAGCCGCATGCTGACCAAATCCCCATGGGCTCGTACCGTACATGTCGCACTTGGCAGAACGAGGGGTAGTCGTGACTTCGGAGCTGATCGAGGCGGTCGAGAAGGCCGCCAAGATGGTGACCTCGGCGGTGGTGGTCGAGGTGGCGGCGCTGGTGGTGGAGGTGGCGGCTTTGGTGGTCGAGGAGGTAGAGGCGGTGGTGTTGGCGGTGGCTTGACTCCCACCATCCCGCTGACCATTCGCTGGTTTAGTGCTTTACCCGTCAAGCAGGCCATTGCCAACCGAAGATTCGGCACTGACGCGGGTACTTCGGCCCAGGCTGCTCAGATGATCAATCGACAGGAAACCCACTACATCGTTGCCGTATCCGGCGTGCCGGCCCGCATGTTCCTTGGCAATCCCGGGCGTAGGGGATCTCGATCCGAACGTGACAGATCTCCGTCTGAACGTGACGGATCTCGCTCTGAACGTGGTAGGCCTTCCTCTGAAGAACGTCTCAAACGGGTATCCGAGCGTCTGAAGTCAGAGTCTTTCTTGAAGATCAAGGGTCAGGAGCCGATCCGGTCCGACGCCGTCCACATCGACGTAGGCCGAGGGGGAAATACGGTCGATGCACAGGCCTTGAGATCCGGAGCGGAGATCTACGTGATGTTTCCCCGCACGCAGGAAGGCAGCCACGTTATCACCGTTAAGGACAAGGACGTGGAATTTGTCACCAAGATTGGGGAGCGCGAGGTCAAGAAGAAGTTCAAGCTCAAAGACATGGTGTACGACGGGAAACTGGAACTCTGATTTAGGGGGGGGCATACCTGACCCCTCTTTCAGATCCCCTTGGTCAAAGGTTTTAGGGTTTCGGAGCTTTTGCGAACGGCTTCCTCGATAGGCATCACACCGGCAAATGCCTGGTGGACGGTGACAAAGCCGCGGTAGTTGATCGCATGCAGCCCGGCGAAGACCTCTTCAAAATCAACTCCACCCTCTTCCCATAATCCGATATGGTCAAGGCGTACTCTACCCCTTGCCCAGGTGTTCACGGACGCCGCTCCATTCGGATTGAGCCGATGATTCTGAACGTAGACGTTGAAAATATACGGCTCCAGATTTTGGATCGTCTCTTCGCCGTAGTCCTGTCCGGCGATCATCCAGTTGGCAGGTTCGTAGATGATGCCAAAATTCGGTCGACCCACCTCCTTGAGCACGCGCAAAGACCCTTCAACGGTTTCAAAAAGACTTGCACAATGCGCTTGATGGACCAGGCGAATCTTCCGCTCTCGCGCTTCATCGGAGGCTTTCTTTGCCCACTCGATGTCCTCGTCCTTTTTCATGCAAATTCGGATCAGGTCCGCACCAAACTCCTCAGCAAGATCAAGGTACGGCGTGATATTCCTAAGACTATCCGGGCCATGCTCGTCGTTTCTCGGTACCGCAAAGTCACCTGTCACCATCGACACCACTAGCCCAGCTTTGTTTACCTCGCGGCTCATTTCCTGAATCGTCTGAGGCGGCGAATGAATTCCTGCCTGCGAGGCTCGCATGCACAGCGCCTCATAAGCGTTATTCTTTGCCAGTTCGATGAGCTGGTCTATCGTCAGTGTTGACTCTTCCTTGGAGCCAAATGCCTCAGCGACACGAACTGAAAGAGAAAGCTTCATTGTGGCTTCCGTCCCTTCGCGTTCTCTGCCTTCCGTTTCCGTATCCTCCATTTCAGAAGCTGTCGCGCACCCGATGGCCAGACCCATCGTGGCCAGGCCCGCAGAGGTCCCGAGAAACTCCCGACGTGTTGACTTCTTGCTTATCATTCCTGCCTCTAGCCTAGGCGATAATATCGTCGATCACACGGCCGTGGACGTCAGTGAGGCGGAAATCTCGGCCGGCATGGCGAAAGGTGAGTTTGGTGTGATCCAGACCCAACAGGTGCAGAATGGTGGCGTGGAAGTCGTGGACATGAACCAGGTTTGATGCCACCTCAATCCCGTAATCGTCACTTTTTCCGTAGCTGATACCCCCCTTGACTCCCCCACCAGCCAGCCACGAAGAGTAAACGCCTGAATGGTGTTCCCGGCCATTTTTGTCAGGATTGTCGACGAACGATGTGCGTCCAAACTCGGTGGTCCAGACCACCAGAGTTTCTTCCAGCATGCCCCTTGATTTGAGGTCTTTCAAGAGACCGGCGATCGGCTGGTCGACATTTTTCGCCAGCGGCAGGTACGTCTGCAAATCGCCGTGAGCGTCCCAGTTGTTGGAAGCACCGGTGTCAATGAGTTCGATGAACCGCACGCCCCGTTCAGCCAGCCGACGTGCCACCAGGCACTGCCAGGCGAATCCCTCGGCAGTGCCGCGTTCCAATCCATACAGCTTGAGCGTTGCCTCGGATTCCTTGGAGAGATCAAATGCCTCCGGCGCTTCCTGCTGCATGCCGAAGGCGGTCTCAAAGGACTTGATACGGGCGGCCAGCAGGGGATCACCCTCTCTTCGTGCCAGATGCTTGCGGTTGAAGAAATCCAGCAGTCCCAGTTCCATTTCCTGCAGTTCAGGCGAAACGGTTCGGCGCGTTACGTTGGGAATTGGCTCTGACCCGGGAAGAATGCGGGTTCCCTGATGGACGGCGGGCAGAAAATCCGAACCCCAGACTTGACCGCCAGCGTAAGGCAACTTCGGGGCCAGGACCAGGAAGGAAGGTAGGTTCTGATTTTCTGTCCCCAAGCCGTAGCTGACCCAGGAGCCGATGCTCGGTCGAGCAAAGGTGACCGAGCCCGTATGTATGCCCAGAGTGGCTTCAAAGTGATCATTATGGTCGTTTTTCATGGAGCGGATCACGCACAGATCGTCCGCGCATTCGCCTATGTGTGAAAACAACTCACTGATTTCTGTCCCACATTTGCCGCGCGGCTTGAAATCCCACTTCGGTCGCGAAAGATATCTGTCTCCTCTGTGCGTCGTTATTGTCTTTCCGTGATCCGCAAAGAGCTTGGGTTTGGGGTCGAAGGAGTCTACATGCGAGAGCCCTCCGGTCATGTAGAGGAGAATGACTCGTTTGGCCTTAGCTGGAAAATGCGGCTGTCTCGGAGCCAATGGGTTCAATCCGGTTTGTCTGCTCTCTTCGGCCGCTAACAGATCAGCTAGAATCCCGGGAAGTAAAAGGGATCCACCGATCAGCGAGCGAATGACCTGTCGGCGTGTGCATCCACAGTCCTTATGATCCATGATAGACTCCTTCCTGCTATCAATCTACAAAGAGGAACTCGTTACTACTGAGCAGGGCACGCAGGTAACTTGCTAATGCCTGCGGGTATAGCTCAGAGACGGGAGTGCCCGCCGCCGCCAACTTTTTGCGTGCTTGCTTCAAATAGTGTTCTGCTTTCCTTAATTCTTCGGGCCTAGCCGGCCGGCCCAGCGCCACGCGGTGAGCCCGGTCAATACGGCGTGGGGTTTCCGGAACTTCGGCAATCAGGCCACGGGCCAACTGGTCTGCCCGTTCGTGGACAAACGCACTATTCATCATAAACAGCGCCTGAATTGGCGTCGTGGTAACCAAGCGCCCCGCCGTGCTGGAGTTGTTGTCTGCTCCGTCGAAGATTGAAAGGTACGGGTGTTTCTGGATTCGCTGAGTCATCAGATAGACGCTGCGACGCTTGGTTTCATAGACGTCTACGAAAGGTTTGTGTTGAGTGAACCCCCACGTGCCCTGATGCGGAAACGAATGAGCCTCTCCCATTGTCGTATCCAGTTCGCCGCTGATCATCAATAACGAGTCCCGGATAGCCTCCGCATCCAGACGCCGCCGATTGAACTTCCACAACAACTTGTTGTCCGCGTCCGCCCTGGCGTTACGGGCGTCTCCGTTACTGGCAAGTTGATAGGTTTGGGACAACATGATCCGCCTGTGCATTGCCTTGATCGACCATCCACTCTCCATGAATTGCAAAGCCAGGTAATCCAGCAGCTGGGGATGGGTGGGGGCTGCCCCTCGCCTCCCAAAATTACTCGGGGTGGCCACGATACCTTTACCGAAGTGGTGCTGCCAGATGCGATTCACCATCACCCGGGCCGTCAAAGGGTTCTGCCGGTCGCTCAACCACTCAGCTAACTGCAGACGGCCACTGCCCCGAGCCCAGGAAGGAAGGTCCTGGCCTCCGAGAATCTGCAAGAATCGCCGCGGCACCTCCTCGCCCAACTTCTTCGGGTCGCCCCGTATTTGGACTCTGGCATTGTGCGGCGTTCCTTCAGTGACGGCGAAAGTCATCTCAAGGTCCGGCATTTTGGCAAGAATAGGTTTGCGCAGTTTCTTCAACTTCTTAATCTCGGCTTTAATCTCGTCAAGAGTGCGTGCAGTTGCCGGCCGCTCTCCCGTCTGAGCCAAAGCCGTTTTCCTTTCCTCCTCCAGTTCCTTCATTTGCTCATCAAGGGCACGCAGCTCTGCGCGGAACGGTTTCAGGATTACGTCGACCTTTGATTGTGGAAGCCGCGAAATGAGATCCTGCTGCTCTTGGATGTTTTCTGACCCGGCGAAGGGATAACGGGTGCTGTCAAAGACGCCGTACAGTGCATAGTAGTCCTTGCTGGAAATAGGATCGTACTTGTGGTTATGACAGCGCGCGCACCTGACGCTGAGACCTAAAAAGGATTTGCCCACATTATCGATGGTGTCCTCGATCGTCAGGTGCATGTTTCTTTCAGGCCTAACACTGAAGCGACGCGCGATGGCCAGGTAGCCGGTGGCAACGACACGTTCCCATCTTTGCGCTTCGGTCTGGCCCGGCAGAAGGTCCCCGGCAATCTGTTCGCGAATAAATTGATCGTACGGCTTGTCCTTGTTAAAGGAGTTGATTACGTAATTCCGATACAAGTACGCCTGGGGAACTGGATAGTCGGCACTGTCTCCTGCGCTGTCTGCATAGCGTACCAGGTCCAGCCAATGTCGACCCCAGCGCTCTCCGTAGTGCGCTGAGGCAAGCAGCCGG
>JALLOM010000133.1 GCA_027717865.1 Acidobacteria bacterium AH-259-O06
GTAGGATTCCATCAGCTGCTTGGCTTTTTCCCTCTCTCCGCTGCGAACAAAGTCCCCGACCTTTCTCATGATCGAGCCCAGGTTGTTCTTGATCCAGGCGTCCCGATAGAGATCCTTGTCGATGGAAGCTACTGCCTCATGTTTTCGCTCCGGTGGCACGCAGGCGATCTTCAACCCTGGCGATTCGACCTGTTGCTGGTAGGAACGACCGTTGACCCGGTAGCTCAGGTCGATGCTGCCAATGGTGTACTCAGCGGGCATTTGGTTGGCGACCCTGAGCGTAGCCATGAAGCGTTTTGTACTATCCTGGAAAAGCTGACCCGTCCGGATGACGGCCGTTCTGCCTTCCAGGACAAAGGGATAACCGGCGGCGTCCACAAGCTCCACTCCGATGGGGAGATGGATTCGCATCTCCGAACCATCAGCGTAGACGTCGCGAGAATCGGCCAGCTCCTTGGCAAGGATCGCCCCCAGCGATTCGAGATGCTCCAGATAACTAAAGCTGCCCATGCCGTGGTCAGCCAGGGAGGCCATGAGGGTCTCGTTGAATCCAAGTCCCATGCCAATAGTGGAGAGAATGCTACCGTGGTCCGCAATCCGTCTGGCGATGGCACCAAGTTCTGCCGGGTTGACGATACCGGTATTCGCTAGACCATCGGAGAGAAGGATGACGCGCCGTCGCCGCTCTGACCAGGGTGAGGCCCCGGCGATGTCTTCAGCGCGCAGGAGTGCTTCGCCAAGATTGGTCGAAGCCCCGGGACTCAAACTGTTAACAATGTCTCTAAAACGCTGGATGTTCTTTTCGCTGGCCCAGATTAATCGCGATTGGACACGGGCGCCGCTGTCAAAGGTAATCAGAGCGATGCGGTCATTGTGCATCAGGCGATCCAACAGCGAGTGGACGGCTTGTGTGGCATACCTCCACTTATGGTCTTCTCCCATGGAACCGCTGCGATCCAGGACAACTATGGTGTCGGTTGGCACCCTCAGGACGTCCGGGTGGGAGATCTTGGGGGTAACAACAGACAGGTCCAGGTAGACCGTACCATCGCCCCCTTGGACGATCATCGGCTGCGTCAGGGACGCTTGCAGCTTAACACCAGTCCCGGGGTGGACGGACAGTTGGCCGCCGACGCCACCCGACTGACCGTGTCCCGTAAAGGATCCCCCTCGAAGTTGAACCCAGATGACTGTCGCCAGGATGCCGAGAAGCAAAGTCAGCACCCCGCCCTTGCGGGATTTCCCAAATGATTTGAATCTGGTTAGTACGTTCATGCTGTTCTCCTTTCTCTTTTAAATGGTTATTGGTGGCTTAGCTTTTAGCGCCACCTGTCTCATACCCAACTTAACGTTTCTCCACCACAAGTTAGTAGACAGCTCTTGGTAAAAAGGCAGGCACAAACTTTTACAATCGGTTTACACACGCTCGATAAGAAAAGCATTACAATGCAAACATGAAGCCGGCCAAGCCAAGACTGTTGATCATCGAAGATGAAGAGTCGATCCTACAGGGGTTAGCCGATGTCTTCGTCTATAACGGGTACGAAGTGGAGACCGCTATCGAAGGCAGGTCGGGTCTGGAGATGGCGCTAAGTGGTGGGTATCACCTGATTCTCCTGGATATCATGATTCCCGGTCTTGATGGCTTTAGCATCTGCAACAGAATCCGCGAGGTGGACCGGCGTCTACCGATCATCATGCTCACAGCCAAGACTTCGGAAGAAGACATCATCAAGGGTCTCAAACTGGGAGCGGACGATTACACCCGAAACCTTTCTCGGTAAGGCAGCTTTTGGCTCGGGTGGAGGCCGTTCTCCGGCGATCGGGCAAACTCCATAGAGACATGAATGCTCTCAGTCTGGGAGATCTTGTCATTCATCCGGAACGTTTGATTGGCACAAGAGACGGCAAAGAGATCCCCTTCACCCGCCGCGAGCTCGAGATCCTGGTGTACCTCAGCACACATGGAGTTCGCCCGGTCTCTCGGCAGGAGCTGCTGCGGGAAGTGTGGGGCTACAGGAATGTCGACTATGTAGAAACCCGAACGGTCGACATCCACATGGCCAAGCTGCGGCGCAAAATCGAGAGAGATCCGAGTCAACCACAGTTGTTGGTGACGGTTCGCGGCGAGGGCTACCAATTGAAGGTGGAAGAATGAAAAAGGTGCGCCTGTATTTCGCGCTTTTTTTCATCTTGGTGGCGGTCCCCATTGCGATCCTGCTAAAGCACACTTACACCAATCTCGAACAGGAGTCTTTCTTCTTTTATCGCAAGACCGCTGAGGGCGTGATGGCCACGGTCCACCAGCGGCTACAGCAAAGCCTCCAAAATGAGGAGCAGAGACCTTACACCCACTACCGCTATATTCATGTCGCCGATCGGCCTGTTCCCCAGCAGGAGGGGTTAAACCTTTCACCGCTTGCCGGCTTTCCGGTGCAATCGGAAATCTCAGGCATCTTGGGATACTACCAGATTGACCCGGACGGAAGCTTTCACACCCCGCTATTGCCGGATAGGGTGCCAGACAATGGAATAGTCGTCCCGCACAGAGAGGAGCGGGAACAGTTGCGGGACAAGCTCGCCTCGCTACTGAAGGGCCAGACGTTTTACGCCTCGAGCGGTTTTCGCGCCCAACAGGAGGGCCCGGGACTCGAGGAATCCACTGCTTCTCGGAAGAAAGCCTTCTCTAATTTAAGGGAAAACCTCGAATCGAATGTCGACGTCAGTCTTGAGAAGGGGTACGGCAAGGAAAGCTCACAAGAGTATGCACTCATCCCGCGGGGTGAAGAAGAAAAAACCGAAGGTGTCAGCTATTTTGAACGCCGAGTCCAAAAAACCTCACCCAAGCAGGCCCTGGTCTTTGATTCTAAACTCAAAGACGCCTACTCGGAGGAGTTGGATAAGGCCATAGACCGGAAGGTTTCCCCTCCACGCTCAGATGTTGTGCGAAACCGGGCTCCTGGGAGAGAAGAGAACCGTGCTCTCGAAATGGGAGACGACCTGGTTGGGTCTCGGGATGTCGATGTCAATTCAGCACCGGAAGTCGTGGCGGAAGTTGATCCTTTTCGAAGCCAACTCATTGATAAGGAATGGCTGGTCTTTTACCGGAAGGTTTGGTCGCAAGACCGACGCTACATCCAGGGCTTTGTGACGCGCCTTACGGAATTCCTGCAAGCCCACTTGAATCTAACTTTCCTGAACTCAGCATTGCCGGGGACGGCTTCCTACCTTGTGTTCTACCAGGGTGAGATCATGCAACCGGCCGGCGGCGACCCGATAAATGGAAAGCCATTGCTTCTTTACAGCTCCGCTTTGCATCATCCCCTCAGCGACTTTCACCTGGCCATTACCGTCGATAGACTCCCGAAAAGCCCTGGCCATCAGGTGGTGAACTTCCTTGCCGTCTTTCTTTCACTGCTGTTCATCGGCGGTCTACTTGGGATTTATCGACTGACCACAACCCAGATGGAGCTCTCGCGAAAGAAGAGCGATTTCGTTTCGGCGGTCAGCCACGAACTGAAGACCCCCCTCACTGCAATCCGAATGTATGGTGAGATGCTCATGGAAGGATGGGTGGAGGAAGAAAAGAAGGAGCGCTACTACGAACACATCCATGACGAGAGTGAGCGACTCAGTCGGCTGATCCAAAATGTCCTGACGCTCGCCCAGTTGGAGCGAAACGAGGGGCAAATGAACCTTACAGCTCGCAATCCGGTTGAATTCGTAACGGGTATCGTGGAGCGCCTGAGCAATCAGATCAAGCGAGCCGGATTTGAGGTCGCCACAATCACGCAAGGGGAACCGAAACCGATTCAGGCGGACGACGATGCCCTGACACAGATCCTGATCAATCTCATCGATAATGCGATCAGGTTTTCAAAGGGAGCCGAAACAAAAAAGATTGTTTTGACGGTTAGCCAGGTAGGCACGGACTGCTATATCCGTGTCAGAGACTTTGGCCCGGGCATCCCACGTCGAAAACTTAAGAGAATTTTTGAAAAATTCTATCGCATCGACAACGAGATGACCCGTACCACCCGTGGCACGGGAATCGGCCTGGCACTGGTGAAGATGTTGGCGGATGCCATGAGAGCCCATGTTGATGTGGCCAACCGCCGACCCGGGGCCGAGTTCAGCGTTCGCTTCCCAACCGCTCCCGGCTAGCCGTCAGCGATTCTTACCCTTCAACTCCACGAGAATTACTTGAAAAGGCCTATTGCTCAAATTTTGAGGTAGATGTTTTGTTGCCGATCTCGAAACGACATCTCTAGCTTTATTGGTCCTTCCCTCTGTTGTACCATCCGGAAGCGTGATTCTCAGGTAGACATCTGTGAGAAAAATGGCCACCGCCGCTGGATGCTCATGCATCACGGATTTATGCTGAGGGCCGTAAATGATCCTCAACACCCGCACCTGGTCATTCTCGAACTCCACTTTGTAGTGGTCTGGGTCGACCTCAGTTGGGTCTTGGGCCGTCACAGTTGGGGTCGCCAGGCATAGCGCCAAAGCGAGGAAGATAAACACTGAAAAACTCTTACATGACATAACTACTCCCTTCTTTGAAATGCATCGTTATAACGGCCTTGAAACTTGGCAGAGCCCCGCCCAGGGGGGTGAATCTTTTAGCTCCGTTCCACATAGTCTCCCCGGTCTTCCCCCTCGATGTCTGCGGACTGGACGGGAATGAGAAGACAGCAGCGGCCAGTTCGCCCCAATAGCTAGGTACCGGAAAGTACAAACTCACTAATCTCCCCGCTATTATTCTCCAAATTCAAATCCTTACCATGATCGCTGAACTTGCCAGTGGCTGAACCTACGATTATCTCACTGGCCGGAAAGGGGTAGACAGGATTCACAACTTTCTGCGGTATTGTGGGGTCATTACCGTACACCGGTGCTACTGAATATTCTCCGAAGTCTCCTATTGCAAGGGTATAGCTTTCTTTTCCTCCGTTTGGTTTGTCGATCTTGATCGATGCTTCTTGTATGCCTAATTGTTCTCCCAATTCGGAGAAAGGAGCACCTGAGAGAATTTCACGCAACGCGCTTTTCTGCTCATCCGTGGCACTACTGTCCACATAGTAAGCCGAATATCCGAACTGGGGTGCCGTTGACTTTCCGGTGAATTCACCTAAAAGTCCCCAGTTAACTCCGTCCAGTGAGACCCCTTTGTGGTTTCCCTCTACGATGTGAACGGCACCAACAAACCGACACTGGCCACCATGCCCCTCTCCGCCGAAAAGGCAGGGACAGGCAACAGGGCAACTATCAACCACCACCATTTCAGCTTTCATGTTCCATGCAGCTTCTGCACCAGCTGTTCCAGCTGTTTCTTCCGCTGATGTTTCAGGTGTTTCCTCAGCTGCCTGTTGACAGCAGATCAGCAATGGCAACGTGAGAAGCACGATCAAAAAGTTTCGTATTATTCCGATCATTTGAAACCTCCCTCCAAAGTTGGTTCGTTTCAGGATAGCCCTCTTTGAATAGTTTTTCAACATCGGTCTCGGACGAATCTATCGCCGGCCAAAGATGCGCCGGACCACAGGGCGATCCAGCCGTCGGAGATCGGAAAAGTGGTTCAACTTCCCAAAGTTGGGGGACTGCATCATCGGTACGAGCGACGGGCGGACGCTTGGATCAACAACACCGTCCGTGATCGCAAGGACGGAGAAGTGGGCAAGGTAGGCTACGAGATCAACTTCAACCGGCTCGAAAACATGTTCTTCGCATCTGGGCTTCGGATGCTGTGCAAGCGACGTCCAACGGATTGCGCCACGGCCGATGCCTGCCAGGACATCCAGATGCATCAGGATGTCCAGTCGCAAATAGTCAGTCGAGAACCATCCCATGAGATCGCATGTTTGTATATGTGGGCCTGGCCAGTCTCTTACGTTGCCCTCTGGGGCTGCCGCTGGATTCCGACAGGCATAACCAGACTCTCCTTCGTCTCTTCACTTGTGGTGTTCGGAGTGATCCTTAGAAGAGGTGTGCTCGTGGTAGTGGCCCCGCTTGTGCAATTCGTTGTGAAGTTTTCTGTATGCCGAGGTTAGCTTAAGGCGCATTCGCCTGTAGGCCTCATCTTCTGCCCGGGTGCCAACGGTGTCCAGGTAAACCAAGGCACCTTCGATTTGCTCCAGTATCGTTATCGCGTCGGCAGCAGAGAAGAATTCGGAACCCTCTACTTTGATCATCACGGGAGAAGAATGCGCGGCGATCATCTCAGGTTTGTCTTCATAATGCCCGCGGACCAGAATAGCTATCCAGGAACTCCTATTGACCTGCAGCGACCAATGGCCTTCGTCCTCATACGCGTTCACACTCTTGCTTTGGCGAATTTCTCCGTTGACGATAAGCTCAATCCGGCTCATGGGAACAGTCACACTGGCAAGTTGCCAGGTGACATCTACAGTGCCGCCTCCCGGCTTCATACTGATCCAAGTACCAGCAGGTCTACCCTCTACGGCAAATTCCATGAGAGGACCGTAAGTCACAAAGGTGTGCCCGGATTTCACACCCTCCATCCATGTCTCATAGGTAAACTCTTTGCCGGCGGCAATCTTGGTGTAGGTGCGAATGGTCCCGACAGCCGTTGTTGCTCTCATCTTGTCAGTTCCGCCCACGGCTGGGACAAAGTAGCCGCAGTTGAGATAGCGGTAGTAGTCAGACAGTGAATACGGATCGATTCCATTGTACAGACGTCCCCCGGAGGTCATCTCGATAGCATCGATGGCACCGCTGATCAGGTCGGCAGCGTTCTCGCAGCGTGGATTTGGAAAATGAGGCAGAACGACGATTCCGCCCTGCGCCCGACATTGCTGCGCCCATTCCATCATCAACACGCCCACTGGATCACCGATGGCGGCTTCATTGGGGCCGCCACTGCACATGGGGGCGATGATATTGCCCTTGTACCCGAGCAACGAGATGTGGCCAAGCACGTGCTGTCGGTTCTCCGTGCCGACACGCACGAGCCATTCCCCGTCCCCACCCGCCTGCTTCGACCCAAAGGTCGTCTTGCCGTCGAAATCGCCCACGTTGGTCATCAACTCACCCCACTGGCTGGCGAGGAGGTTGACGACGTTGACGCCTTCGGCACACCCTTCCAAGCTGGCGGTAGACGGGGACAGGAAATGAACATGGGTGTCAGCGGTCACCCAGCCATGTTGGCGCCAAGGCAACACCTTCTCGATTGCAATGGTGATGGTTTCTGTTTCAGGGCGTATGTTGAACACTCTCCGGATAGGTTTAATCTCGAAACCTTTACTGACTTCGAGATAGACGTTGCCTACAGGTAGGTCAATGACAGTCTCACCGGGAATGTATACGCAGCAATGTTTCCCCTCGTTTTGAAATTCTGCGCAGTAGTCTTCGAACCACGAGCCGTTGGGGATGCGGTGGCGGTCCACCGGCGCAAGGTATTCGCCGGCTTCTCCGTGGACGTGAAGCTTTACCGGAACAGGTCTCTTACTCACCTTGTCAACGACGCGAATCGTGACTCTTCGATTGGCTGGTGTGACCGCGGTCAAGGGCCCTGCCTGTTGGCCCTTGAGGAGTTCCGAAACCAAAACAGTTGGCCCGCCATCCAGGTGGAACAGGGCATCGGGGTGTGCCGTGTATTCGATATGAATCTCGTTCTTCGAGACACTCGGCACCTTATTGTTATAGGTCTCGACCCATTCAGCATAGGGATAGATCTTGCGCGGCTGGGCAGAAATGATCTGACCCATGTCCAGTTCGATGTGGCGCAAAAGCCCCTTCTCGTCGAGGTTATAGTCAAACTTGACGCCGTCGGGCAGTTTCAGAATGGCCTTTTGGCGCCTTTGCCATCGCAAGGGCAGACTGGAGGCCCGGCCGGTAGAAACGGCGCTGATAACTGCGGTGCCGGACTTCGGCTCGAAGCGCAGCGCCACAATCTCTTTGTTTGGATGTGGATTCTCCCATGCCCACAGCCAGTTCATCCACGGCCCAGAATCATTTGCCGTAGCGCGGGTCTCAGCTCGACCCCAGGGAAGTGTCGAGGACTGTTCATGTAGCGGCCGCAAAGGATGGGGCTTGTTCTGGGCGACGGCTTGAAAACAGTTCTCGCCCCAGTTCCGCCGGAACATGCCGATGTGATGTCGTCTCTGGATCTTGTGCCGCACTTCGGTCCCGTCGGCGTACTCTATAATGTAGTTGGCAACGTGTTCTCCGAGGCGACCTCGGCCCCTGGTGGGGGAGATCAAACCGTGTTTGTTCCATTCCAGTTGTTCAATGTCGGTCGTATGCATGAAAATAAGCCACTGCGTTTTCAACCCACTAATGCTCTCCTCAACAGGTTTGTCTTTTAGAAGGACGACGCGCTCCACCTTGAATGGAATTCCCCAGCAGACGACAGCTCCGCTCGGTGCCTCCGCAATGGCTCTTGCCATCGATTTGGACACACCAGCCTGGGCAAGCCCTCTCAAGCTGATGTTTCCCTTAAGTGGGAGTGGGACGAAATTGGGCGATTGCGGCCCATCTTTAGTGGGCATTCTCGCCTTCTGCCCAGGGGCTCCGGCTACCATAACGGCCGTGGCTGAGGATCCCAAAAACTCTCTACGCGATACTTTCATTTTTTGACCTCGTTGGCTGGGTAGTGACACTTTATAAGTGAAACACCATTGGAGCAACCTTTTCTACCAGTTTTCGACCCCGCCTCAAAATCTCGTGTCGCCAAAAATCATCGTCGGGGCAGAACGCCTGCATGCTTGGCCGGACACGCGCAGCTCACCCCACGGTCATGGCCGTCTTGAATGGCGGTAAGTAGGATTTTCGAGTTCATTTGCGAAAAATAGATCTTCGAGTGTGTGATGGAGGCCTCTCCACTCTGGAC
>JALLOM010000134.1 GCA_027717865.1 Acidobacteria bacterium AH-259-O06
GGCTAGCGGTGACCCTATTCCTGTACATTCAGCGCGAAGTAGGGGGGGACAGGAACCACGCGACAGGGAGCGCCAGGATTCCGGGGGCGAGTTGGCGAACGTCGCGATCGAGCGACAATACCAAGCCTTTCAGCAGAGGCTTGTCAAGGAGCACTTCCACGCCGCGAAGGGTGCGGGCGTCCGCGGAGGAGACGTGTCGCGACAGTTTGATCTCGATGGCGACGAACCCATGGCCGAGCTCGATGAGGAGGTCGACTTCTCTGCGGTCGTAGGTTCTCAAATGAAAGAAATCCGTGATTAACCCCGAGTTGCGGACCTGCTTGAAGATCTCCGCCACCACAGCGGATTCGAACTCTTCTCCGGTCAGCTCTCCAGTGCGGTTCAGAATGGTGCGCATGATTCCCGGATCGACGAAGTGAACTTTGGGCATTTTCGCCAAGCGTTTCTCCGGGTTCCGAAAGAACGGGTGTAGCTGGACGACCTGATAGCTGAGCTCTAGATAACGCAAGAATCGGTGTGCCGTGCTCGGGGCGATTCCGGCGGAGCGCGCTAGATCGGTAAAATTTACGACCTTCCCGGCTCGCGTGGCGATGACCTTTTGAGCAACGACGAAGGGCTCCAAATCTCGCATGGCGGCGAGGTCGGCGACGTCCCTTTCGAGATAAGTCCGCTGAAAATCCCGTAACCACGCCCAACGGTCGTCATCCGTCAAATCTGCATCGTGTACGACTGGCATACCCCCGAACCGGAGGTAATGCTCGAAGAGTCGGGCGTAGCGAGCGAAGGAGCGCTCGGCGGCCGGCTGGCCCAGAAGGGCCTCGTCGCTGGCACAGCCTTCCCTCAGCCAAACGATCATGC
Organism: Acidobacteria bacterium AH-259-O06; assembly: GCA_027717865.1. Classification (GTDB taxonomy): domain Bacteria; phylum Acidobacteriota; class UBA6911; order RPQK01; family JADFOI01; genus JALLOL01. The sequence continues at coordinate 859 of JALLOM010000134.1, forward strand.
GAGATGGCTCGATGTGATCCTCCCAGGACGAAGTTGCCATTTCCGGCAGGGTTAAAGGCCAAAGCTCTTCGATGGCGGCGCGGCCCGCCAGGCTCTCCTTGACTTTCGATAGCAGCAGGATCTGACTGCTGCCCAACAGAAAGTAACGCACCCGCGTTGACTCGTCGTAGGCGGCCTTGACCGTTTCCACGATCGAAGGAGCTTTCTGCACTTCGTCGATCACGGCCTGTGGGTAGTGCTCGATCCAATCTGCTGCACTCATGCGGGAAAAAGTCGGGCGGACGGCGGGGTCCTCCACTGAGATGTAGGGAATTTGGGGGAAACACTCTTTGATCAAGGTGGTCTTGCCCGCCTGCCGCGAGCCCGTCAACACGAGCAGTCGCCCTAGCTTTCCGGTTGCGCGTTGCCGCAGCCGTTCCTTGAGAACACGGTTCTTCATGTATTTCGCTCTATTTAGCGTAATATAATTATGTAATGACTAATTTTACGCATAAATGAAAGCAAAGTCAATGGGTCCGTGTTTCAAGAGCTGAAGGCGAGCGCATCCCAGATGTTGCGCTTTTGAGCGTCTATTAGGACTCGCGGCTATTCGTCGCGAATTGCCGACTGCACCTTTTCGAGAAGCTCCGGTGGAAATTCCTCCATTTTATGCTCGACCCTGGCATGATCACGGCACTTCCGTAGAACCTCTTCCACCGTTGTACCTCGGGCCTCAAAGTCGCAATCCACTCCAACGTCTCGGCATTTAATAACCTTTGCCATGGCTCTCCTCCTCAAAGTTATGTGAGAGTAATCTTTAAGTCGTTGAATGGTACTTTGAACGTCGACCGGAAACAACAAAATTGTTCAAGCGCCCCCCATCTAGGGCAGTGAAACCGGCGATGGAAACGTGCTTTCTCTCAGGCACCGAGCTGGTTTGCAAGGTCGTTTCGGGATGACATCTTGGCCACGAATCCCTGACACTTTGGGAGAGTCATCCCATTGGATTGGTTATTCCCAGGTGAGCAGCCAGATGTCGGCTTCGGTTTCAGAAAGAGTGGAATAAATCAAGCGATCGTCGTGAGAAACTGAGGGACCGGAGACGCGGTGAGGAGTAGCCGAGAGGACTTCGTGATACTGCTTGGATTGAGTGTCCAGCAGGAAGATTTTCCCCTGGGACGAAAACAGGAGCCGCCGGCTGTCACTCAGCCAAGCAGGCCCGCCGCCGACATCGGTCACCGGTTGGTATTCTTGAGAGTCCAGGGAATAAATGGCGATACCTCCGGCGGAGCCATCCGCCCGCCTCAGGTTGCCGGCGAGCCACTGCCCGTCGGGAGACCATGACTGCACTTCAAAGCTTTCCCTTCCCTCCCTGAACTCGGGTAAATACTCTGGGGTTTGCGCTGGGCCGGATCTTTCAATTTCAACGATCAGGGAGCGACGTTCAGTACGAGACTCATAGCAGGCTAGCCGCGATCCATCTGGCGACCAGACGGGATACAGAAGATTCAGGTCGGGCAAGTCGGTGAGCGCTTCCAGTCCACTGCCATCAGGCCTGATCACCCAAATCTGGTAGCGCCCGCTTCGATCCGAGTAAAAAGCAATCCACTCGCCCTCAGGCGACCAGCGCGGGCGTCGGTCTCTATAGGGGTCGTCCGTGAGCTGGCGCTGGCCCGTCCCATCACTGCGAATGATGAAGATATCTTCCTGTTTTCCCCCGGACGTAAAGGTTACCCACTCTCCATCGGGCGAGGGATCTGACCCGCCCCATCGCCTTGAGCCCTGAGTGATCCAGACAGCTTGCCCTGCGAGAGTTTCCTGAGAGGGGTCAAAGGACACTTTTTGCACATTGGCGGATCCCACTCGGGCAGCGTACGCAAGATGCCGCCCATCCCGGGAAAGGCTGAGGTGATGAGTAGAAACCGACACGCCGCTGGTGACCGCCTCCGGACTTCCCAGGACTTTACCCGTTTTCTCCTCAATGGGTACCCGCCACAGGTTCATGCTGCCTCCCCGGTCACTGGAAAAGTAAAGATAGGCTCCATCCGGCGACCAGATCGGATTCCAGTCCAAAGCCGCATCGCTGGTGACCGGGACCGGCTCCCCTCCTTCGGCCGGGATGGTCCAGATGTCTCGCTGGCCCCCTTTCCTGAGGCCCCAATAGGCAATCCGCTCGCCATGGGGAGACCAGTGAGGCTGCACGGCATCCTCTCCTCTTGTCACTTGCCGTTTCTCACCGCTTGCCACATCGACGGCCCACAGCTGGCTGCCCACCATCGATCGACCCTGGGGAAACCAAATGACATTTTCCATGGCGCAGAGAATCTCTCTTCCATCAGGTGACCACACCGGGTTGTAGCCAAAATCCGTCAGGCGCTTAACGGACTCACCGGTGGCACCCATCACAAAGATGCCCCCGTCCCCTCGCTCAGATCGAAAAGCAATATGCTCTCCGTCAGGGGAAAAGGCAGGCGCGGTATCGACCGCCTCAGAGTCCCTGGTCAGGTTGATGGGATTTTGCCCTCCGACCCTTTGCAGGTAAATGTGCCAGTTGCCAGAAGCCCTGCTGGTGTAAACCAGCGACTTGCCATCGGGTGAAAGGCTGGGGAAGACTTCCGGACCGGTCTGGTGGGTGAGCTGGGTGAAGGTGGCGTTCTTGAGCAAAGTTGGGCCTTCCTGAGGCCCGGTTTCCGGAACTGGTCGCAGCAGAAAGTACCACAATGCCGCCAGGATCATTATTCCCCCGGCAACAACAAAGGCCGCCTTACCACCTTTTGCAGCCCGCCGCAATTTAGGATGGGCTGCCGGAGCAATGGTGGTGGCACGGGCCACTCGTCCCTCATCCGTATCCCGCTTCACGCGCTTCAAGTCGGCGCGCATGTCGGCTGCGTGCTGATAGCGGATTTCACGGTCTTTGTCCAACGCTTTATTGATGATGTGTTCCAACTCAGCAGACAGCTGCGGATTCAAGCGAACCGGAGCGGTTGGAATCTTGTGAAGGATTGCATCAAACAGGGCCGCCGAGGTGTTGCCTTTGAAGGGTAGTATGCCGGTAGCCATTTCGTAGAGCACCACCCCGAAGGAGAAAAGATCAGTCCGCGCATCGACGTCTTGTCCCAGCGCTTGCTCCGGGGACATATAAACCACCGTCCCCAAAGCCACTCCAGGGCTGGTCAAAAGCTCCTCAGCGGTGGCGGCGGTGGGTAACCCCGACACCCCCAACTCTTCCGGTTGCCTCAGCCGTTCAGATGCCAGCTTGGCCAGACCGAAGTCCAAAATCTTTGCCTGGCCGCGCTCGGTAACGAAGATATTGGCAGGCTTGATATCGCGATGGATGATGCCTTTGGAGTGGGCCGCCTCCAACGCATCAGCAATCTGAATCGCCAGCTCCAACAGTTCATCCGGCTCAAACGGCTTCCCGCCAATGCGCTGCTTCAGCGTCTGGCCTTCGAGCAGTTCCATCACGATAAAAGGTTGGCCTTCGTGTTCACCAATGTCGTGAATTGTACAAATGTGGGGATGATTCAGCGCCGAAGCAGCCCTGGCTTCACGTTGGAAGCGTTCCAGTGCCTGACGGTCTTTGGAAAACTCTTGGGGCAGGAACTTTAGGGCCACGTTGCGACCTAACCGGGTGTCTTCGCCCTTGTAGACCACTCCCATACCGCCGCCACCCAGTTTCTCAAGAATGCGGTAATGGGAAATCGTCTGGCCGACCACCTCACCTCCAGTACCCGGAAAAGGTTATTGGCACATACTAAACTCTCCGGTGTTGAAGCGCAATGTCTAACCGATGATAAGGTTTTTTCTTTCGCTATTTTCCCTGCAAAATTTGCCTCTGACGGCACATTTACCAGCATGGTGGCGGCCTTCGCTGCGCCAAATCAGGTCTGGTCTCACCTTCGCAGGAGGAAAAGCCCGTCGAGGCTTTAGTTTTGCGAAAGATTTTTTTATTCTTGTGAGAGTCATGGTCAAAACTGCAGGACTTCAAAAAGCAGGAAAGGAGGGTTTGCGTGGAATTCTCGCACATGGGCGTCATCACTGACCAGCCCAAGAAAGACGAAATCTTTGTCGAGGCCACCCGCGTCTGGATTACGAACTTTGCCAAGCACCCGTTTCACGTCGAATGGCTGCGGTTCGAACCCGACAGCCCTGTTAGTGGCCCCGTGCGGAACCAACCGCATGTTGCCTACCGCGTCGATTCCATCGAAGAGGCTTCCCAGGGGATGAAGGTGCTTTTGGAACCCTTCCGGCCCTTGGAAAACATGCGGGTCGGATTCTATGAGTCGAGCGATGGAGCCGTGATCGAGTTGATGGAGTACGAGGGCGACCCGTTTTAAGTCTGTAGGACCATCAGATCACAGCTTCACTTGAAGTCATCGTTTGACATTGCCCTCCAACGTCGAAGAGTTTAGTATTTGCTAGCCCGCATTTCTCACACCGGCTCGTGACGAAGCGGCGGAAGCGCCGACCTGACAAGGCGCGCGACCGAGGCCCCCGCAAGCGTACTGTACGGTACGCTGAGGAGGCCGACCGAGCGCAACGCAGTCAGGGCGGATGATTGCGCCGATGCAGTAGAGTCGGTGTGAGAAATGCGGGCTAGAGCAGAGCTGGAGGGGCCCGTGGTCGGCCAGACGATTTCACATTACAAGATTCTGGAAAAACTCGGCGAAGGCGGGATGGGAGAAGTTTTCCTGGCTCAGGATACCTCCTTGGAGCGCAAAGTCGCCCTGAAGTTTTTGCCTGACTTCATGCAGCAAGACCCCACGGCTCGAAAGCGCTTCCTGCGGGAAGCCAAGTCTGCCGCCGCCTTAGACCACCCTTTTATTTGCAAGATCTACGAAGTTGGTGAAGCTGGAGGCAAAGACTTCATCGCCATGGAGTACGTCCAAGGGACGACCTTGAAGGACAAGTTAGCAGACAGTCCGCTTACTCTGAAGGATGCACTCGAGAAATCCACGGAGGTTGCCGAGGCTCTGGAAGAGGCTCATACGCAGGGCATTGTGCATCGCGATCTCAAGCCTTCCAATATCATGCTGACCCCGCAGGGTCATGCGAAAGTCATGGACTTTGGACTGGCCAAGCGGCTTGCGCCCGCCGAGGGTGTGGGGAGTCAAGAGCAGACCATCAGCGCCAGTCTGACAAAAACAGGTGCCACGTTGGGCACACTGGCCTATATGTCCCCTGAGCAATTGCGCGGGCAAGAGGTGGATACTCGATCGGACATTTTCTCCTTCGGCGTGGTGCTCTATGAGATGCTCACGGGGGTGCATCCCTTTAAGAAGGACTCACCCATGGACACGGGCAATGCGATCCTAAGCCAAGAACCTCCTCCGGTCACTCGCTACACGGATAACGTTCCGGAACTGATCCAACACATAGTAAGGAAGATGCAGGCGAAAGACTTGGATCAGCGCTACCAGTCAATCCACGAAGTGCGGACGGACTTGAGGGAGGTGTTGTCCCAACCAACAGAGCGCCGACGGGATAAGCCCGACTTGGGACGAGGCAAAACAGGACTTTGGCGTGCTCTGGCAATGCTGGCTGTCTTTCTGATCGTATGGATTGGCTGGTGGTTGTTTAAAGGAGAAACCACCGTCCTGGCACCGGGGCAGATTAGCTCGATCGCCGTCCTGCCCCTGGATAACCTCATGAGAGACCCGGAGCAGGATTACTTCGTGGACGGAATGCACGAGGCGCTCATCACCGACTTATCAAAGATCGGGGCTCTGAAGGTCATTTCGCGCACTTCAGTGATGCGCTACAAAGAAAGGGACAAGTCGGTCCCGGAGATCGCGCGAGAGCTGGGTGTGGATGCAGTGGTTGAAGGCTCGGTGCTGCGCGCAGGCAATCGGGTGCGGATCACGGCCCAGCTCATCCACGGCACGACGGATGAGCATTTGTGGGCAGAGAGCTATAACCGGGACCTGAGCGACATCTTGGCCTTGCAGAGCGAGGTAGCGCGGGCCATTGCGCGTGAGATCAGCATTGCACTAACGCCCGAGGAAGAAACTCGGTTGGCGAACGTACGTACGGTAGACCCCAAAGCCCATGAGGCGTACTTGCTGGGCAGGCATTATTGGAACAACGCTGTGCGGGAACTGGGTATTCGGAAATCCATCGAGTACTTTGAGCAGGCGGTAGAATTAGATCCGACCTATGCTCCTGGCTACGCCGGGTTGGCCGAAGCCTATGTGAGTTTGGCCGCTTTCAACATAGTTTCTCCGCACGATTCCTGGCCCCAGGCCCGAGCGATGGCAGAAAAGGCGCTGCAGCTCGATGAAAGGTTGGCCAGTGCGCACACTACATTAGCGAGGGTGAATGGGCGGTACGACTGGGATTGGGCCGGAGCCGAGATGGAATTCAAGACAGCTCTTCAACTGAACCCCAACAGCGCAAATGCTCGCATGCGGTACGCCCTTTTCTTGTCGTACATGGAGCGGCATGATGAGGCCAGTGCGCAAGCTGAACGAGCACTGGAACTTGACCCGCACCCGCGCTCTGCGATCGCGAAGTTTTTTAGGATGAGCTATTTGTATTATTCAGGACACCGTACCCAAGCCAAACAACTGGCCCAGGATGCAATCAATTCAGAGCCGGACCAACCCGCTTATTACTGGTGGCTCAGCGTTATCTACGCAAGCCAGGGAAGGTATGAGCAAGCCCTCATCACTGTGCGCAAACAGATCGATCTTATGGGAGACGACGTGAGCGACGAGTTAGGTCTTCTCGGATATCTCTATGCTCAACTGGGTCAAAGAAGCGAAGCACATAAGGTCCTTGAGCAGATTCAGGAAAGATCCACGCAGGGGACATATGTTTCACCGGTCGCCAGATCCAAGGTCTATATCGGTCTCGGCGACAAAGAGCAGGCGTTTGCGTGGCTGAACCGGGGATATGAGACCAAAGCTAGCGCGATGCCCTTTCTCAAGGTAGTGCACTTCTTTGACCCCTTGCGCGATGACCCCCGCTTCACCGATCTGCTGCGCCGCATGGGGCTCAGCCCGTAGCAATCAAGAAACGAACATCCTTCGGATTTCACATCAGTTGACATTGCCTTCTAACCCCATGACTTGGTTAGCCATCAATCCGCGACCGCCATCGCTGCGGATGGCGAGCGCCGTGCATGCAGGCCACGACGAGAATTCGCTGCCCCTCGATGCGGTAGAAGAGACTGTATGGGAACCTCGCGAGGGGCACGCGTCTTGCACCCCGGTGGACCACGGGGTACGACTCCGGGAACGCCAGGATCGAACCCACGGCGTCGTCGACCGCAGCGATAAACTCGCGGCCAAGCCCAGGGCGCTGCTCTTCGTACCACTTATAGGCGGCGTCAACATCCGCTTGCGCGGCAGGCCGGAAGCCGGCGGATTTCACTCAGATGGGTCCAGAAGCCGTTTCTTCACTTCATCCCATGGAACAGTCTGTGTCTCGCCACGATCGAGTTCGTCCAGACGTCGATCCAACTCTTGCCGCTGAGAATCCGTGAACGGGATTGCTTCCGGCACCTGCCGGAGACTCTCCCAAAGTTCTTCTATCAAGCGGAGTTTCTCCTCCGCCGAGAGCTTCCCGATATCGATTGGGGTGGTGCTCATGTACATAGTATACGGCCGAAACCCGTGAATCCCAAGCCGAACTCTTGAGCTACGACGCATGAATTGGAGCCTTGGGTAGTAGGTAGGATCGTCCCACCTGTCTTACCTACCACAAATCCTGGATGTCTGGGGCCGTGCCCCTTTTTTCAGCTTAGTGCCTCGCTCCGTAAATACGATGACGTTTGTGGCGAGCGCGACGGCGTCGAGTTCGCGAAGCGACGACGACGCGATGCCGGTGTGCATCGTGGAGGAGGAGCGACAAAGAAATCGACGCCGTCCCGCCGCCACCCTGCGGGCTGATGGGGGTTGCGGGCG
>JALLOM010000135.1 GCA_027717865.1 Acidobacteria bacterium AH-259-O06
CTGTGGAACCTATTGTGGAATATGATCCACACCATGCAAACCATTCAGATCGTGATCGATGACAAGCTCTTGAAGGCAGCCGACCGAGCCGCCAAGCAGGCCAAGATGAATCGCTCAGCACTGGTGCGAGAGGCACTTCGCCGCTATCTCAAACAGCTGCACTCTCGCAAACAAGAGCGGCGTGACCGCCAGGGGTATAAGCGCCATCCCGACACCGAGCCTGAGCTTGCGGTTTGGGAGGAGGTCGCGGCATGGCCCGAAGACTAGAACGAGGTGAGATTCGCCTCTACCGTTTCGCGCCGCCGAACAAACAGCGTCCGGTCCTGGTCCTTACGCGGGGATCAGCGATTCACTATCTCTCACGCGTGACGGTGGCGCCGATTACGTCCACCGTCCGGGGAGTCCCTTCAGAAATCGTCCTCGACTTGGACGATGGGATGAAGCATCCCTGTGCAGTCAACTTGCACAATATTGCCACCGTCTCCCAGGAGAGCCTGGGGCGCCGCCTCACCCAATTGAGCTCACAGCGAATACGTGAAGTATGTCTGGCTATCGCTTTTGCCTTGGGTTGCGAGGGCTGATCAAGCCTTTCCCACTCACCCTCACCCCACTTGCCCACACACCGGTTCTTACCCTATAAAACCTGACCCCACTCCTCTCAAGCCGCTCCCTTGAGCGGAGCTACTCCCCGCTCATCCATCTACCAAAGTCACGCGCCCCGTGGAGAAACGCTACGATATAGATCTCCGACTCCGTGACTTGATATAGGATTCGATAGCTGTAGACAAAAAGTTCTCGGATGTCCTGTCGCTGGAGTTCAGGAACGATTCGCCCTCGCTCGGCAAGCAAGCTCAAGGATTGAGCGGCATCAAGAACAACATCAAGAAATCGCCCTGCCGCGATTGGTGAGTCCTCAGCAATGTACTCCAGTACGTCGTCGAGGCCCTGTCACCTATCTCCTTTCCCGGGGGGCGTCTGGTGCGTTGATCTTCGGGAGCCATCGAGCTAGCTGCTTCTTGACTTTGGCAAATTCGGGTCTATCGGCGAGATTGGTCCATTCCATCTCGTCCTTCTGGCGGTCGTACAGTTCTTCCGTGCCGTCGCTGTAACGTATGTAGCGCCATCGCTCAGAGCGCACCGAATGGTTATTACGCCCGTGAGTGGTTAACGCCGGCCGATCCCAGCTGGCACTGGGATTCTTCAAAAGCGGCAATAAGCTCTTCCCTTCCAGCCCCTCCTTGGCTCTCAGTCCGCAAACATCGATGAGTGTCGGATAGATATCGATCAGACTCACGGGGCGCGTACAACGTGCGTTTGGCTGGGTAATACCTGGCACGACCATCATAAGAACATTGTGTGTTGCTTCCTCCCACAGAGCGAACTTGCGCCAATGCAGCTTCTCCCCAAGGTGCCAGCCGTGATCGCTCCACAGGACAATGACAGTGTTCCTGGCGTAAGGACTGCGCTCCAGGGCGCCGATTAAGCGACCGACACAGGCGTCGGTGAAACTGATGCTGGCAAGGTACGCTGAAACAGCGTTGCGCCACTGGTTGTACTCTATGACGCGTTTGTGATCCCGACCCGGGCGAGCCATTTTTACACCGATGGGAGGAATGTCTTCCAGGTCGTCTTCCTTCACGTTGGGCAAAGTAATATGTTCGGGAGAGTACATCTTGAAATACGTTCTGGGCACGTACCAGGGTAGGTGTGGCCGGAAAATGCCAACGGCAAGGAAAAACGGTTCTTCGTGTTCTTTTCCCAGCTGTTTGATGGCCCAGTCTGTGACCTTCCAGTCACCCATATCTTCGTCGTCAACGTCAAGCGGGCCCCAGTCGAAATGTGCGGTGTTTGGAATACCGTTAAGAGGCCGCTTGGACGGCACTGGATCATCCGGCCTTGTCTTTGTTTTTGAAGGGAAATATTCATGCCAGGACGGGGGGTCCGGATATCTTCCGTGAAAAATCTTGCCGCCCCCAATCACACGATATCCATGAGCCATGAAATACTGGGGGATTGTCTGGGCGTCGCGAAGAGCCGGTCTCCAGGGCTGACTGTTGAGGTAGACCCCTGACGTGGACGGCAATATTCCGGTTAGCAGACTAGCCCGCGAAGGGTTACAGGCAGGAGCCGAACAAAACGCATTCGTGAAGAGCACACCTTGCCGGGCAAGTCGATCGAGGTGAGGAGTTTGCACATCCGGGTGACCACCCAAACAACCGATCCAATCGTTAAGATCATCTATTGCAATGAAGAGCACGTTTGGTTGATCTTTTTCCCCCTCGATCGAAAAACCAAACTGGCCCAGCCAGGCTGCCACGGCCGCGGCAGCTAATAACTTGAGAAATACTCCCCTATAGGTTGCTTGTGCCATAAGGCTATGTCTCCTCCCTGTGCCTCGATCTCGATGCTTCGGGTTTTCTCTACAACTCAATTTCCAAAACTACCACCGATTTTGCAGGTGCTTCGCTCTGGGCTGCAGTGGATGTAATATTCTCGCTTCGGTTGAAAACGATGACGAGGCTGAGCAAAAACAGCGCGCTAAGTCGGATCATGTGGTTCATGTCTTATGTTCCTTTCACTTTTAACCAATAGGACAGAGAAATACCACAGTATGAGCCGTGTTGAAAAAGAAAAATGGGTTTTTCTCAAAGGAGCACGAGAGCGATTCGACAAGCTACTTGAAAAACTTCCTCCCCTAGATCCTAAGGCGCCGGGCCAAGGAGGAAGAAGATCGTTTTGTGGTCGACAAGCGAGGGGAACCGCAGGTGGTGATCATGGGCATTAAAGATTTCAAGGGGAAAGCAAAGACCTTTCCACCAAAACAGAAGCTCTCCATTACTAGAGATCCAGGCGACAACAAGTTCCTGGAGTGTGCCCAAACAGTTTCCTTAGTAGTCCTGGTAGATCAATGATACTCAACTCATCAGTTGCGGCATGGGTGGCTTTATGATTCTACAAATGAGCTGAAACGTCTGTGCTGCAAATATGAATTAACTCTTCAGGATTATTTCGACATGCAGCTGGTGGCCACTATGCTTGTGAACCAGATCCCGACATTAATTACTGAAAACGACAAAGATTTCTCATTAGTCACGGAAATTTCTGCATGGAATCCTTTTTAGGTGTGGCATGCTCGGCCTCGCCATTCGCTCGAAGTTCGCGTCCACCAGAGGGCCCGATACGATACCATGCGAAAACACCGTCTCCAGAACCGGCCGGAATACAAAGTCACAAGCGACAGCACATAGCGTACGGAAAAGTGATCGTTTACACGCCGAACCCTCGGCCACCTGCCGATTTCTCACCGACAAACCGGCCCTCGGAGTCGCCACAACTCTCCAATGAAATCCAGTTGTCTTTTGAGTGAGCCATGGCTTAAAGTGAAGCGAACCGTGGCCCCAAAGATTACGAAACCTCAATTGAAGCAGGACCACCGAGGACCCGCCGTTGGCTGTGTCGGCGAATCGATCTTGAAAGGAGTCTATCGCATGCTTCCCTCGAGAAGAAGTTTCTTCAGAACGAGCCTTCTTGGACTGGCCGGTCTCAGTGCCACCCGTCACTTTCAGCAAGCGAGCGGCCCGTCCAGTTCTTTGCTCCAGGCGGACCCGCTGCACCCGGCAGCGGCTCAGTTTGACCGTCTTCCATTGCAATGGCACAAGCGCCAGGCAAAGACGCTGCGCGAAAAATGCGGTGAAAAAGATTGTGCCGCGGTGCTGCTTCGAGACCGTTGGAATATCATTTATTACACGGGGCTCTTCCACACCACCACGGAACGGCCATTCTGGGTGCTGCTCCCCATCAGTGAGGAGGCCATCTTCTGGTACAGCCCCGGGCTCGATCGTGACTTAGTCGACTCCTGGTGGAGCACGGACAACGAATACTACTTTGACTACTTACACAGCCGCAAGGCGTACCCCAACCGAGGAAAGGTCGAACAAGAGGAAACTCTCGATCTTTGGGAATGGATGTTAAGAGGCTTGAAAGAGCGGGGCTTTGCAAATCAGGTAATCGGCGTGGATAAAGAGTTGTCTTCACAACAGCGCAGGACAGCTCAAACACTTTTGCCTCACGCTGCCTTTCGTGACATCAGCCAGATTTGTATGGACATGCGGATGGTGAAGACGGATGAGGAAATTGCCCTCACTCAACGCGCCTATGATTATTTCAGTAAGGTCCATGCCTTTGCTCGCGATTACATCCTGCAACATGGAACCGATGCCACAGACTTCGATGTGGGTCACGTCGCCGCCGAGTACGCGACGGATCTCATCCTGGCCGACATCCAGCGCGATGGAAAACCTCACAGCGCCGTGGGCATTGACATTGGTATCGGTTGTCGGACCGGAGCAGGGACTGCCTATCCCCACCCCAACCAGTTCTTTTACAAGAAGATTGAACGCGGAGACGCGCTTCAAGTCTCCGGGAGCATCAAGATCGGGGGCTGTGGAGGCGAATGTTATCGCTATTATCAGATCCTCCCCTCCACCGCCCGGCGCGACCAGGTCTGGCAGACTGTTACGGACACTGCCCTGCTCCTGCGCGAGCAGTGCTATCACGGTAATACATGCTCGCAAGTGGCCTATCAGATTCATAAGCTTCAGGTGGAGCGTGGAATGGAAAGGCTCATTTACCACCGCCCGGGCCACGGGGAAGGAATGGAGGGGCATCAGCCTCCCTGGTTGGCCTTGGGAGACTATACGATGCTGCGAAAAGGCATGACTTTTAGCGTGGAACCGGGCCTGTACGATCCGGAAAACGGTTTTGGTTACAACCCCAGTGACAACTGTTTGGTCTGGGACAAGCGTGGAATTTTCCAAAGCAGCGTGCCCTGGACCAAGCAATGGATGTATTTGAAACTATGATTTGCATTGGAACCGAGTCTATTTAGCTTCCGCGACCTTAGGCGGGATCTCGCCGGTAAGGGCTTCCAGAAACACCGCCAGGCCGGCGCGTTCCGGCCCCGTGAGAAAGCCCAGGGCCCTTATGTGTCGGGAAAGATGTGTGTTAGAGTTGCCGCCGCCTATGTAGAAGTCGACCACTTCTTTGAGCGTCTGCAGGCTTCCGTCGTGCATGTAGGGTGCAGTCAGAGCCACGTTGCGCAGCGATGGGGTCTTGAAGGCGCCGCGGTCGGCGTCCTTCTTGGTGACTTCATACCGGCCCAGGTCAATCAACTCCCCCTGCTCATCAAGCCCTACACCAATGTTGTGGAAGTTGTTGTCGGTGAACAGTCCAATGACGTGACAGGCCGTGCAGTTGCCCCTCTTTGGGTCCCGAAACACCTCAAAGCCAAGTTTCGCTGCTTCATTCAAGGCTCTCTCTTCACCAGCATAGAAATAACGGTCAAAAGGCGAATTGCCGCTGATTACCGTACGCTCAAAGGAGGCGATGGCCTTCTCCACCTTCTCATAGCTGATCGCTCCAGGACCAAACGCCTTTTCGAATTCTTGGCGGTAGGAGGGATCAGCCATCAGCTTTTTCTCCACTCCCTCCAGAGTATGGGCCATCTCTATCGGGTTCTGCACCGGGCCCTCGGCCTGTTTTTCTAGGTTCGGCGCACGCCCATCCCAGAATTGTGTGGTGTAGTAAGCGGCGTTAAAAACAGTAGGAGCATTTCGGGTGCCCTTCTGGCCGTGGACACCCTGCGAGACGGGTTTACCATCCGAGAAGCCAAACTCGGGCTTGTGGCAGGTGCCACACGCGACAGTGTTGTCCAGTGAGAGAATCGGATCGTAGTAGAGCCTGCGACCCAGGGCGATGGTCTCGGCTGTGGGCGGATTATCCGCTGGAATCGGAACTGGTGGCAGCCCCAGTGGCGCTTCGATTTGGATAGGAGTGCCAATTGGTATAGCAGCCCCAGCCCGCCGTATTTCGAAGCGACGTGGCCGCTCAGCCAGATAGATCCACAACACGGCGGCGAACAAAGCAATTACGACAATAGCCAAAAGGATTTTGCGTTTCATGGTTTTTACTTCATCTCCTCCTTCGGTTCCTAAAGCCTATATTAGCCAATCGTCAACTTTCCCGCCATCATTAGGCCAGCCCGGCCCCTCGGGTCGCGGCGGCACCAGCCTGTCGGCGGTGTTGCTCCTCGGGCAAGCCTTGAATGGAGCCGTCCTGTGGTGTCCGGGGAAAGACATGGCATCTGGCACCGGAGGGCTTGGCAATGTTTGGAGTCTTCTAAGCAAACGGAACATTATTGAAGCAGAAGCCACCACTTGACGTCATTCGTCCTTCAGACTCAAGAGCCCAAAAGCGTATCAAAAGCACGCTCCCGCATTGTAAGATTAACGCTCCTGGATGCGGCATGAAAAAATTGTTCGTGCTTTATCTATTGGTCGGGATGGCGGTTTTTCTTTCAGTCCTCTTCTCTCACCCTTGGGGCCAGAGCAGCGAAGAGGTGAGAAAGCTGAATGAATTGCCCCTTCTGTTCTCGGAAGATTTTGAACAGGGAGCCGACCGGTGGCGACTCACCGATGCACAGGCCTGGAAAATCATCGCCGAAAGTGGCAACCATGTCTTCTCACTGTTCCAACCAAGTAAGTACGAGCCTCCGGTCCGATCACCTCGTAATATTGCTCTCATCAAGGATCTGTGCGTGTCTGATTTCGTCCTGGAGGCCAAGATCAAATCTACCGCTCGGGAATCTGAGCATCGGGATCTGTGTTTGTTCTTTGGCTGGCAAGACCCAATTCACTTCTACTATGTCCACATTGCGACGAGAGCAGACGACGTCGCTAACTCGATTTTTATCGTCAACGCTGCACCGCGGGTCTCCATTGCTCGTGAGCGTACCACCGGAATAAAGTGGAAGGATGGCTACTATCACACGGTTCGTGTGACTCGGGACACCAAGGAAGGCACGATCGAGGTTTATTTCGATGATTTGACCCGCCCCATCATGGCGGCGGTGGACAGAACCTTCCTGGCGGGTTCTCTTGGACTGGGATCATTCGGAAACGACACCGGAAATTTCGATGATGTTCGCGTGTGGGGGATTAAGATAGCGCCCTGATCAAACCGATTTGAGCTACACACGCCCTGGGCGACTTTCGCAGTTGCACAATTCAAAGCCGCCCACAGCCGTACAACTAATGAGGGAACTCCTTCCCCTCTTTCCAGCTGTCTCCAGGAGAATTCCCCACAAGAACCGCTTCCCCTTCCGCTTCCTCTAGCTCTTCCTCTTCCCCTGTTCCAGCTTCTTCCTGTAAGTTTTCCAGGTCTTCATTAAGTTTTTGAAGCCGCTGCACCTTTGTCTTTAAACTGTGAGTCAATTGTCCCACCACAGCTCCGGTCAGGATCAAAAAACTGCACCAGGCCAGAATATTCATCCACAGGTCGAGCTGCCCAAAGCCTGGCATGAAGCTGCTGGGAAAATAATAGACGTGAACGATGACCATCAAGGCACAGAGGACAGCGCCCAGAACTGCCTTGCGCATCTCCAGATAATAAGCCCCAAGCAGGACGACCAGGAAAAAGAAATTCAGGAAAACCAGCTTATAGGGAACAAAGTAATTGATGCCGGCGACGCCGGCCAGAATAATGAGAACAAAAACCTCCTCAGAATTCTTAGCGAGGTAACGTTTTAGAGCTTCCATCGATCAATCTCCATTTTGGTGTTTTTCTTTGTTTTATGGATTTTAGTAGTGGGACCGTTTTAAATCGGTGATAGTCATCACCTTGTTGGCACTTCGCAATCTAGGCCATTGCCTTTCACCGCCCAAGAATTTAGCATCTTAGTGCCACAAGCTGGGAGTAAGTGTTGGCGAGTCTGGAAGCTAGCGAGATAGCCCCACTCTGTGCGAGGAGGATCTGATGAAAAGCATTTTAAAATGGCCGCTAATTATTGCGGCTGCCGTCGTTGTCATCCGAGTGATTCTTGAAGAATCAGGAGCACCGTCACTGTTAAACAATATCTTTGGAGTGACCTGGCTTTACTTTTTGCTGCCGATCTACTTTGCCTTTCAGATTGCCCAGGACGCTCCGTCAAAGCCCTACATGAGGCTGTTTCAGGTGACGGTGGTTTTTCTATTCCTGACGCGCTTGATGGTTTCGGCCACCTATTGCCTGGCCTACGTTTTTAGTTGGTCGGCTCCCCGGTTCAGTGTTCAAGGTGGCGGCGTTGTAGGAGAGGGAGTAACTCCTCTGCGGGGGCTCGTTTTGATCCCTCTTCAGAACCTAGTCATTGCAACAATATTTGGAACCGTAGTAGCGATGATCATTGGTTCGATTGTCCTGGCTATCCGAAGAAGACTTGGACGGGCCAGCCAGCAATCAGATTGACGAGGAGATCGGGCTGTGTTTGGGCGAGCTGGCATTGGATTTTGAGGCGAATTTAGAAGTTGCTATGAACAACATCGCAGCTTTAATCACATCCTGGATAAGCCGCGCGCAGCAAGAAGGAGAAGGCTTGTAACCCAACAGCCGGCCCGCCGCACAAGCCAAATTCCGCCTTTTCCGCCCCTGCCATCCGGTAGTCTGTTGGGGCACCGTGCCCCTCAAGCCTTCCAGCTTGCGAATTTCCATTGCCTTTCACCCCCTAAAGACTTAACATTAGAAAGCATTCACCATACATTAGGGGGCAATCGTGGTCGGCAAGACCATCAGCCACTATAAAATTCTGGAAAAACTGGGCGAAGGAGGCATGGGAGAAGTCTTCCTGGCCCAAGACACGTCACTTGACCGCAAAGTCGCCCTGAAGTTTTTGCCTGACCTCATGCAGCAAGACGCGACGGCC
>JALLOM010000136.1 GCA_027717865.1 Acidobacteria bacterium AH-259-O06
CCTTGTTCTAGAACTGGTTGAAGGTGAGACATTGGCCGAGCGACTGACGCGAGGCCCCCTGCCGGTCGAAGAAGCGCTGGAAGTCTGTCGCCAGATTGCGGAAGGTGTGGAAGCTGCGCATGAGAAAGGCGTCATTCACCGCGATCTGAAACCGACCAATGTGAAGATCACACCCGAAGGCAACGTCAAAGTACTGGATTTTGGACTCGCCAAGGCGCTAGAGGGTGAGATCCCTGCTGCCGACATTTCCCACTCGCCGACGCTCACCCATGAGATGACTAGCGCTGGTGTGATTCTGGGGACGGCGGCCTACATGAGCCCGGAGCAGGCCAAGGGGAAATTGGTAGATAAAAGAGCAGATGTTTGGGCTTTCGGGTGTGTTCTATATGAACTATTGACGGGTAAACGAGCCTTTGAGGGAGAGACGATTACTGAAACCATTGCAGCAGTTCTCAAGGGCGAGCCGGACTGGGAGGCGCTTTCTGAGAACATCCCTTGGAACATCCGGACTCTGCTGCGTCGGTGCCTTCAGAAAGACACTCGCCGCCGCCTCCAACACACTGGAGACGTGCGTATCGAGATCGAGGAAGCACTCACCGAGCCTACAACGGCATCACCGGTTGGGGTGATTGGTGCAGTCCAGCCTCCACTATGGAGGCGGGCGATTCCGTGGAGCATTACCGCGGTAACGGTCATTGTGGCGGCCGGCCTGGCTTTCTGGAGTTTGACACGTCCCGAGCGGCCGTCTCTCACGAAGTTTGTGATTACCCCTCCGCCGACCGCACCTCTAGTGAACGCCGCAGGCAACGAACTGGCCATCTCACCCGACGGAAGGCGCATCGTCTATCTGGCTGAGCGTGACGGCACGAGGCAACTCTACGTGCGTCCCATCGATGATCTCATGGCCGCGCCGATTCCTGGCACCGAGGGTGCGAGCGGGGGCCCGTTCTTCTCGCCCGATGGCGGCTCGGTGGTGTTCGTTGCCGATGGCAAACTGAAGAAGGTTTCGCTCCTAGGAGGACCAGCGATGACCCTCTGCGAGGTGTCGCAACTGCGAGGTGGGAGTTGGAATCCCGAGGACACAATCGTGTTCGCGGCTGCCTCCGAGGGCGGTTTTAGCCTCTACCGCGTCTCCGCTGCTGGGGGCGAGCCGGAGAGCCTGGCCATCACGGATCCCACGAAGGGAGAAAGTCGGTATCGTTTTCCCGAGATCCTACCCGGGGGGGACACCGTGCTCTTCACCATCGGGCTGGGGGCGGGTATAAACCAGATTGCGGTCCTGTCGCTGCAGACGAGCGAGCACAAGATCGTGCTCGAAGCAGGCAGGCAGGCTCATTACGTGCCCACAGGGCACTTGGTCTATGCGACCGAAACAGGAACTCTGATGGCTGTCCCTTTTGATCTGGCGCGGCTCGAGCTAACCGGCGACCCCGTCCCAATCCTTGAGGGTGTGAGGGCTACCGCCGAGATAGACTATGCCTTTTCTGGCGATGGGACGCTCGTTTATGTCCCAGGCGCTGGGCAGGAGAACAAAGGCACGCTCGTCTGGGTGGATCGCGACGGGCGAGTCGAGCCACTCGTCGAAGAGCCGCTGGAGAATCCTCGCTATCCTCGCCTTTCACCCGATGGCCGGCGGCTGGCTCTGACCACCGGCCAATTGGGTGCGGGAGACCTCTGGGTCTACGATTTAGCCGGTCGGTTACTTCTCTTGAGAAGTTAGACGCGCAGCAGCAGGAGCAGTTGATCCGGCAGCTTGCAGAAAGTGGTGATACGCTTTCAGCCGCAAGGGTCGTGCAGAGGCTGCACGGTTGGAGCACAACTGAGTCAGTGAAATACATCAGAGAGCTGCTCGAAAAATAAATTGCCGGCTGCGCGGGTGGAGGACCCCTAAGGGGATTTGCCGTTGCGGGAGCGGATCAAAAATACTGGTGGGCCCAGGCCAGGATTAAAGGCAAGACGGTACATTAAAAATCCCAAAAGTGGTAGCATTTTGAAAAATTGCGTGTATAGGGGGAGTGACTGTGGTTGGTGAGACCATCTCACACTATCATATCTTCGAGAAACTCGGCGAAGGGGGCATGGGCGAAGTCTATCGCGCTGAGGACACCAAACTGAAGCGCGAAGTGGCCATCAAGGTGCTGCCCCAGCAATTCACCCAAGATCCGCAGCGATTGGCCCGCTTTGCGCGGGAAGCCCAGCTGCTGGCCTCTCTGAATCACCCCAATATTGCTGCCATCTATGGTTTGGAAGAAGCAGATGGAGTTCGTTTCCTTGTTCTAGAACTGGTTGAAGGTGTGACCCTGGCGGAGCGGGTAGCCAAAGGGCCACTGCCTGTAGAAGAGGCTCTGGAGGTCTGTTGCCAGATTGCCGAAGGAGTGGAAGCTGCTCATGAGAAAGGTGTTATTCACCGAGACCTGAAGCCCGCCAATGTAAAGATCACACCGGAAGGCCAGGTCAAAGTTCTGGACTTTGGTCTAGCCAAGGCGTTTCAGCGCGAGACGCCTGTTGCTGACATCTCCCACTCGCCGACCCTGACCGAGGAAATGACTCGTTCGGGTGTGATCTTGGGCACTGCCGGTTACATGAGTCCAGAACAGGCACGCGGGAAGCCGGTGGACAAGAGGACGGATATCTGGGCGTTTGGCTGTGTGGTCTACGAGATGCTAAGCGGCAAGAGGACATTCGAGGGCGAGATGGTATCCGACATGATGGCTGTGATTCTCAGGACTGAGCCTGATTGGGACGCGTTACCCAAGAAGACGCCGTGGAAGGTTCGCGATCTGCTCCGCCGATGCCTGCAAAAGGATCCGCTCAGCCGGCTTCGTGACATTGGAGATGCGAGGATCGAGATTGGTGAGGCCCTCACCGAGCCGTCGGAAGATTCTGCTATGGTGAAGCTCGTGCCTGGTGGGCTGAGCCAGCGTGTCGTGTCGTGGAGTGTAGCGGCAGCCTTCGCTTTGGGGGCTATCGTGGCCGGTCTTACGGTCTGGAGGATCACTCGTCCAGCCCCCTTGCCAGCGGCGCCCCCCAAACACCTCGCCATAACGCTACCGCCTACCGCGCCCATGGAAATCGAGACCTGGCGCCCCGCCCTGGCAATCTCACCGGACGGCAATCGCTTGGTATATGTAGCGAATCGCGGTGGCAAGCGACAACTCTACCTCCGTCAGATGGATGATCAAGAGGCCCTGCCGATCCCTGGGACAGAGGACGGCTACAGCCCCTTCTTCTCCCCGGACGGGGAATCGATCGGATTCTTTGCTGGCTGGGAACTGAAAAAGGTATCTCTGTCGGGCGGGCCGCCTGTCACCCTCCGCGGTGTGCCACCGGTCACCCGCGGCGCGACCTGGGGACCCGACGACACCATCATTTTCACATCGAACCCCAACGGCGGCTTTGCGCGCATCTCAGCCATCGGGGGGCCATTGCCGAACGATGCCTTCTCGGACGCTCCAATACGAGAACGGGGAGAACAGCTGCTGACTAGCGCTGACCGCGAACAGGGAGAGTACAGTCATCGTTGGCCGGAGTTCTTGCCCGGTGGAAAGGCAGTGCTCTTCACCGTTGACACTGGTGGCAGTTTCGACAACGCCAGCATCGCGGTGCTTTCTTTGGAATCAGGAGACACAAAGGTTTTGTTCCCTGGAGGTACTAACGCACGGTACTCGCCGACAGGGCACATCGTTTTTGCTCAGGCAGGCTCTCTCCTAGCGGTGCCGTTTGATCTGGAGCGGCTCGAAGTAACCGGACCCAGTGTCTCCATTCTCGATGGTGTCATGATGGAACCTGGCGGGGCAGCCCATTTCACTCTCTCCCGGGACGGGTCGCTGGTTTACGTCCCTGGAGGTCTGTTGGTGCCGGACCGGAAGCTGGTTTGGGTGGATCGCCTGGGTAATGTTGAGCCGCTGTTGGCAGAGCCGAAGGGATATATGACGCCCAGTGTCTCGCCGGATGGACAGCACGTGGCTGTGACGATCCGCGAGGGCTCAAATTATGATATTTGGGTCGTTGAGGTGAGACGGGGCACCTTGAACCCATTGACCTCTCATCCCGGTGAAGACTTCGATCCAATCTGGACTCCGGACGGCAAGCGAGTAACATTTGCTTCGGAAATGGCAGAGGGCCAAAAAGGACCGGCCCTGTGGTGGAGGCCCGCAGATGCCGATGGTCCAGCAGAGCCTGTCCAAGTCAGGAGCAGCGACCTGCTCTGGAAGTTCCCCACCTCGTGGTCTCCCGACGGGCAAACTGTGATCTTCAACGCCATCGACACCGAAATCAAAAACGGAATCTGGACCCAATCGATTGAGACTGAGGCGGAGGCGAGGGAATTCCATGTCACAGAGTTTGATGAGTCCTCGGCAATGTTCTCGCCCAACGGACGGTGGCTCGCCTTTGTCTCTAACCAATCAGGCCGGCACGAGGTCTACGTGAAGGCATTTGGCGGCTCCGGTGGGATGAAGAGGGCTTCAGTGGAGGGAGGTACTGAGCCAGTTTGGGTGGCGGACGGCAGTGAGATCTACTACAGAAATGGCGAAAAGATGATGGCCACTGCCGTCGAGACTGGGGCGGAGCTCAAAATAGGAGACCCCGAGATGCTATTTGAAGGGCGGTTCTTGCCAACAGGACGCCCTGACGCTCGACGAAACTACGACATCGCGCCTGATGGTCGGTTCCTGATGATAAAGCGCGAACAAGATGTGACGCCCACGGAGTTCAGCATCCTACTGAACTGGTTTGAAGAACTCAAACGCCTGGTGCCCACAGGCAAGTAACATGATCGGCAAGCACGTCTCACACTACAAGATTCTAGAGAAGCTCGGTGGCGGTGGCATGGGGGTGGTCTACAAAGCTGAAGATACTCGGCTGGGTCGCTATGTGGCGCTGAAGTTCCTGCCTGAAAAGTTCGCACACAATCGCCAGGCATTGGAACGTTTCCAGCGAGAATCCAGAGCGGCCTCCGCATTGAATCATCCAAACATCTGCACCATTTATGACATTGGCGAGCACGAAGGCCAACCCTTCATCGTGATGGAGCTTCTGGAAGGGCAGACTCTCAAGCACCGAATTGCCGGTAAGCCGATCGAAGTAGATGAACTGCTAAATTTGGGGATTCAAATTGCGGCAGCACTGGAGGCCGCCCACTCAAAAGGCATCCTCCATCGCGATATTAAACCTGCCAATATTTTCATCGCTGGAGATGGCCATGCCAAAGTGCTTGACTTTGGGTTGGCGAAGTTGATGGAACCCCCTTCAGAAGCCGCTTCGGCCGCACCGACAGTGCAGGCTCCGGAGGAGCTTTTGACCAGTCCCGGCAGCACTGTGGGGACAGTGGCCTATATGTCGCCCGAACAGGCACTGGGAAAAGAACTAGATGCCCGGACCGACCTTTTCTCGCTGGGGGTCGTCCTCTATGAAATGGCGACCCGAACCCTCCCCTTTCGGGGCGACACCTCAGCAGCTCTTTTCAATGAGATTCTCAATAAAGCCCCCACCGCGCCTGTGCGTTTGAACCCAGAGCTGCCCGATGAATTAGAAAACACCATCAATAGATCCCGGCTATGCGCAGGCGCACCATGTGTATCACCACTGCTTAGCCCTCAATGAGCGGTTTGATGAGGCGATGGTTGAGCTTGAGCGGGCTCGGGAGCTGGATCCACTTTGGCTTGTATTGCACAGGGACCTGGGATCGCTTTTGTACAATTGGCGTCGTTACGACGAGGCGATAGAACAACTGCGGAAAACGCTAGAGCTGGACCCGAATTTCCCATTGGTGCATAGGGTCCTAGGGTTGGCTTATGAGCAAAAGGGAATGTTTGAGGAAGCCATCGCAGCCTTCCAAAAGGAGAGAGCCCTTTCTGGAGGCAGTCCACTTAGCCTGGCTTTTCTCGGACATGGCTATGCATTGTCGGGCCACAGGAGTGAGGCACACAAGCTGCTCGACGAATTGAGGGAAATATCGAAGGGAAGATATGTCCCGCCGCGAGCGATGGCATTCGTGTATATCGGCCTTGGAGAGAAGGACCGCGCCATTGAATGGTTGGAAAAGGGTTATGAGGAACACGACCCGCTGTTAGCCAAGTTGAAAGTGGATCCGATATACGACCCCCTCCGCTCCCACCCTCGCTTCACTGACCTGCTGCGCCGAATGGGGCTTTAATCATGTCAAGGAATATAGGTGATCGAGCTGCGAAATAAAAGATATAAGCGCTTTTCATCCTTCAGACGTGAGATTGATAAAATCTACCAATTTAGCCCGGCATTGAAAAATCAAATCAGGTTGTGCTGATAATCCGTTCGATCCATCAAGAGCCATTGAGAATCCATTTCGGGCCTTTTGATCCAGCGCCAGGCCTGAGCTGTTGGCCTTTTCCGGCCCCTGGCCTGCGAAACATTGGTCGCTCGATATTCTCAGGAATTTTTCCAGCCCGGGCCGCGGACGACCCGGCCGGGCGTGGCGCCGGTATGTTCGCCGTCTTTGAGTACCTGTTGACCGTTGACGAACACGTGGACAACGCCGGTCGAGTACTGATGGGGATTCTCAAAGGTGGCATGATCGCGGATGGCTTCTGGATCAAATATGACGACATCCGCGAAATTGCCGATTTTCAGCAAGCCACGGTGCTCCAGTTTAAGGTTAGAAGCGGGAAGTGAGGTCAGGCGGCGGACCGCTTCCTCAAGTGGAATGACGCTTTCTTCGCGGACATATTTGCCCAGAAGCCGCGCAAAATTGCCATAGGCTCGAGGGTGGGGGTTCGATTTTAGGAAAACGCCCTGCGGTGCCAGCGATGCGGCATCCGATCCAAAGCTCACCCAGGGAAGGGCAATCTTTTTTCGAATGTTCTCTTCCGACATCAGGAAGTAGACGGTGCCGACACGACTGTCGTCTTCAATGACGAGATCCATGGCGGTTTCCTCTGGCGATTTACGCCGCATGGCGGCCACCTCGGCCAGGGTCTTTCCGGTCAAGTGCTTCAGTGAATCGCTTTTGAATCCCACAAGCAGAACTTTCTCAGGCGAGCCTGCTGCCAAGTACAAATGTTCCCAATCATCTGTCGGTGTCGACATCTCGCGCTTGACTCTCCGTCGGATCACCGGATCCTTCAGGCGTTTTACCCAGGCCTCGTGTCCTCCTTCCTGCACCCAGGGAGGCATGGCCGCATCCAGACCCGTGGCTCCAGCGGTGTAAGTGTACACATCAGCGGTAATCTCAAATCCTTCGGCCCGGGCTGCCTCGACCTTTTCAATGACTGTGTTCAATTTGTCCCAGTTCTCCCCACCCGCTGCTTTCAGATGATAGATCTCTGCCGGAATGCGGGCCTTGCGTGCAATGCTGATCAGTTCATCAACGGCTTCAAGAAGTCGATTACCTTCGCTCCTGATGTGAGAAATGTACATCCCACCGTATTCGGCAGCCACCTGTGCAAGTGCCGTCAACTCTTCAGTTCTGGCGTAAAAGGCAGGGGCATAGATGAGTGACGATCCCACGCCGAGGGCGCCTTCTTGCATGGCCTGCCGTACCAGGGAACGCATCTGCTCGAGTTCTTCTGCCGTGGGGGCGCGATCCTCATATCCAAGCACGTGGATCCGCACCGTGGTGGCCCCCACAAAAGATGCGACATTGGGTGAGATTCCTCCCTCAACGAGATGTTCAAGATATTGGGAAAGCGTTGTCCAGGAGATTTCATATTTGATGTCCCCCTGCCGTTGGCTCATCTCCTTTTTCATGGACTCATTGAGTGGACCCATGGACGATCCTTCCCCGAACACCTCTAAGGTGATTCCCTGGCGGATGTTGCTTTGGGAGCGGCCATCCTCGATCAGGGACTCGGTGGCCCAACTCAGCATGTTGATAAAGCCGGGAGCAATCGCCAGACCCTTGGCGTCTATTTCCGTTCGTCCCCGCTCGCCGGCTAGAGATCTGATTGCAGCAATCGTGTCACCATTGATGGCCACGTCACCTTTGAACGGTGGCGATCCGCTCCCGTCGTAGATCAGGCCATTGCGGATCACCAGGTGGTACTCCGGTGGGGCGGTGCAAGCTAGGAATAGCGTCAGACAAAGAAAGCAGAGAGCAAACCGAAGCATGGGGTTCCTCCTTAGGGATTGGGGGGGGTAGGGCTCACCCCTACGGTCTGACCCCTACCTCCCCTCCAGATTCCGTAGGGTATCAGTAGAAGGGGCGTATTGCTACGTCCCTTTGGTGCACCAGTCGCCGGCAAAAAACTACTCACACATCCCGCAGCCCTGCTATGATTCCCTGTACGCAAAATGAAGCGCCACGAGAGTCTTATTCCTCTTTCTCACGATCATCATCTGGGACTGATTTTGGCCCAGCGAATCAAGCAAGGAAAGTCAAAAGCTCCACAGTCCTCCTGGCCCGAGCGACGTGATCTACAACGTGACCGAGCGGTTGAATTCTTCGATACTGGGTTGACCTTTCATCTTGAGGCCGAGGAGAAATTTCTTTTTCCTCTGGCTGAAAAATACCTTCCACTGGAGAATGAAATCATTTCTCTTTTGCGCAAGCACCACGCCCAGCTTCGAAACCTGATTATGCAGCTCCGAGGTGCGGAGGGCCTGCAGTTAGAGAATCTGCTTCTCCGTTTCGCTCACGTGCTGGAGGAGCATATTCGAAAGGAAGAGCGCATCTTTTTCCAGCAGATCCAAAAAGAGATTCCGGAGGATCAGCTC
>JALLOM010000137.1 GCA_027717865.1 Acidobacteria bacterium AH-259-O06
ATGCAGCCGAGAAGCCGCAAGGTGTCCCCGAACGAATCCGACAGCTTGCCTGAGATCAGAAATTGTACGGTCGGCTTCTCATTTCTGTACGTGTTTGTCGTCTTCGAACATGGTCGTCGGAGGGTGATTCATTTCTCGACGACGTACCACCCCTCCATGGCATGGGTCATTCACAGGTGAGTTTACATGGATGTTGTCCCCCGGAAAAATATCGTCCACCTTGTACAGCAACGACTTATGGCACGGGAGGCCGGCCAGGCCGCCCCCTCGACTTCCTGCCCCAGTAGAGACGGAAGGCGTACAGTGCAGAGATGGATCGTCTCGAGCCGCCTGCCTGACCAGCCAACAACCTGGCTGCCCTTCCTGCGCGTCCCTACGTCGAAAGGTTTGTAGGCACGCTACGCCGAGAGCTGCTCGATCACGTCATCGTGCTCAGTGAACGGCACCTGAACCGTTTGTTCAGTGAATACATTGAGCGGTACTACCACGCCGCGCGGCCCCATCAGGGACTGGACGGCGACACTCCCATTCCAATCCAGAAACCGGCAATGGTTAATGGGCCGCCAATCCAGCTGATCTCGTTTCCCGTTTGCGGTGGGCTGCACCATCGTTACAAACGCGCAGCGGCTTAAGACTCAGACACTGCCGCACTGTTCCCTCAACATCCGTCCAGCACAGGAAACGTCTGCCCATCGGCCCTCGTCCACCGCCACAAACAAACGTGACCCCTGACCCTTCGCTGTGGTTCCTAGTCCTTGTCGGACAAGAGCAATCAAACAGGCTCGGCCATGGGTAACCTCAGACTGCGCGAGCGCCTTTCTTCCCTTCGGATGGAGTTTTTAGGGGGGACAACGGGGCCATCATGGAGGGACAGACCCTCAGCCATTACAGGATCCTAGAGAAGATCGGCCAAGGAGGCATGGGAGAGGTGTTCCTCGCCCAAGATACGACGCTGGATCGCAAGGTTGCTTTGAAGTTCCTGCCCCAGGAGCTACAGCAAGACTCCACTGCTAGAAAACGTTTCCTACGGGAAGCCAAGTCTGCCGCCGCCTTAGATCATCCCTATATCTGCCATATCCATGAGGTGGGGGAAGTGGGGGGCAAATCCTTCATCTCCATGGAGTACGTCCAGGGTACAACCCTGCGGGAGAAGTTAGTAGAAGGCTCGCTCCCTGTGAGGAATGCACTTGAAACAGCCACGGAGATTGCCGAGGCTTTGGAAGCGGCACACAAACAGAAGATCGTCCATCGAGATTTAAAACCATCGAACATCATGCTCACGCCTGAAGGTCACGTCAAAGTGATGGACTTCGGCTTGGCCAAGCGAGTGACTCCGGCTGAGGGTAGAACAGGGAGGATTGAGTATACTTTGAAAAAATAAACCTCTATAGCCCTAGGGCGAACGAGTTGATGTACGCGCTTCTGGACATTTTTTTCCTCATCTCCCACTCGTCCCTGGTTGTTTTTACCCTGGTTGGTTGGATCTGGAAGGAAACCCGTAGAGCACATCTGCTTGTCCTCAGCCTGACGATGTGCTCATGGTTCGGGCTGGGCATCTGGTACGGGTTCGGGTACTGCCCCTGTACCGACTGGCATTGGCAGGTGAAGACCAAATTGGGGGAGACGAACTTGCCGATGTCTTATGTTAAATACTACGCGGATCGGTTGACAGGTCTGGACTGGAATGCATTCGTACTGGATCTTGTCGTGGCGGTGTTTGGTTTAGCGGCATTCGGGGTTTCCATTTGGTTGAACTTTCGGAACTGGAGAAGAGCCTAAGAAGAAAGTGCCAAAAGCCTATTTTCTTAAAATTTTTTCCTAATTTTTTTCGCGGCAGGAGTCCCTTTGTGTGGGTCGGACGTGAAAGGTACCGCAAAGGTCACAAACTGGAACGGGACTCCTAGTAAACCGGTTTTGCTATGGTGAATACCGACAGTAGAATTAGCTTGCAGAGGAGTTGAGAATGATCTGGACGGGCTTGGGTCTGTCGTTGCTCGGTGTCATTCTTTTGACCATCGTAAGTTTGATCTGGACTGACCTTGCTGACTGGATGTCACAATTGGGGCGGTCTTGATGTTCGTTGGTATGACGATATTGGTTTTCTCCACTTAGCCTCGCGTTCAGCTAACAGCCCCCTCGATCTGAAAGACAAACTCCAGTAATATAGTCAAAAAGGAGTGGAGCCATGACCTTATCGGTTATCGTAGCCGTAGTCATCGTGGCCGCCGGCCTTTACGTTCCTTCCCCGAACTCACCCGTCCTCAGCACCAGCACGAAGATCGATATGAGTTGGATGATGAGCACAGATTTAGAGAACGCTTCGATGAGCTGCCCTAAAATGCTATCGATCCTAGCCTTAACAGATTAGTAAGATAAGCAATGGCATTAGACTTTCCTCTTTTGAAGTAGAACACCTTTCCCTGCCCATCCTCACTGACGTGGTAGCAATCCCATCGCTCCTGCCCCAACTCATTAAGCTGTTCGTCCAGCGCTGCTAGATCAGAGTGCATCACCTTAATTGTTTTGTATTCGATTGCCCAGATCTCTTGGAGTTCTTCTGCAGACAGCTCTCCCAATTCTCTTGCTTTTGTCCGTGCGTCTTCAATGGCCTCTTGAGCACCCCCTTTCAAATCATTCACCGGGGCCTCCTGACACCCAACAGAAATCGCTATCAAAAAACACACAGAGATTAGTATCGTTCTCATCTTTAATTTCACTCCCTGCTGTCGGTAATTTCCAACAGCCGCTCTATGGCACTTGGAATGTCGGTGATGATCAGGGTATTGGTCCGGCTATCGACGTTGATTGTGCCCCGAGGGCTCAGATGCTGCTGCAAAGTCGATATGATTTCAGTGCCGGTGGCATAATTCAGGCGTCTGCTCACCGTGATGGTATCCCCGGCCTGAAGCCCAGCCTGCTTCAATTGCCGTTGGATTTGTTGTTCCTGTATTAACTTTGTTGGGTGGAGATGCGCACCAGATTCCCCTCGATTCTTATGGCTAGACCGTGACTCTGGAGCACGGCATCAAAGAGCTGGTCCCAAGGCACCCTTTCGATATTGAGTGTGAGTGATCCAGTGACATCAGGGTCGATCAAGATGTTCAAGCCGCTCAACTCCGATATGGTTCTAAAAAAATCTACGAGGGAAATCCCGACCACTTTTTGTGAAACTGGCTCACCTTCGTACCTACTCTCCTGTACTGCCAGGGCAGCGGGTGATGCGGTCAGAGCGCTTGTTTCAGGACTGGAGCTTGCCGAGTAAAGGGGAAGACCACTGTCAGAAGCCCTCTCCAGTCCTTCCTTCGGTGGCAAAGAACTTCGGCCCAGTTTCTCCAGGATCTTGTAGTGGCTGATGCTCGTCCCGACCACGATACCTCCCACTGTGGCGTGATTTCGTCCAAATGCTAAGACTTTAGGTGGTCAAAGGCAATGAAAATTGGCAGCTATTGCCCCTGCGTTGGCGTTCCCGTGGATTGCTTGAGGTGGTCCTCGAAGGACAGTCACCAGTGGAAAGCGAGGCCAGCGACTAGATGATGGGTATCCAGATCCACCTTAGCCTGGCCGCCCGAGATCTCCCCACGGGGTGCTGTGGTCGTATATTTGTATTCAGTAAATAGACCAATTCCTTTGAATACAGGCACCTCGATTCCCATGGCCAAGTGATAAACATCGCGGTGCTTCCTCAGGGAAGTGTTGTTGATTGTCTTCTGCAGCCCATGCCGGGAGGGATGATGGCTTTTGCTTGGACACTGCTGCATCGTCATTCTTCAAACCGCGGATCAGCTCGCAACTGATTAAGGGAGGAATAGTTCACTAACATCGCCGTAAAAAAGACTTCCGCGACACTCACAAGCCTAGACCAATTTCCTTTCTTTAACTCGTAAGTTTCCAGAGAGATGGAATACCTATCCAGCCTAAGAGGTTGGTTTGCTCCTTCGACAAGCTTGGCCGTAAATGTGCAAAGACCATAGAAAGTGCTGCGATATTGAAATCGGAAAAAGACAGTTTTTCCCACTATTCGCTCAATCCTTCCGCTCTCGTGGATGTCTTCGAAGAGCATTGGTAAAAGTGACTCCTCCTGCGCTACAACCTCACTGATTTTTCGCTCGATTTATTTAGAGCAGTCGAGAAAACCGAAAGGCTCCCTTCAATGTCGTAAACGGAGAAAACCATGAGCACGTCTTCTTGACCAGAGCGAACGCTTGCGTAGCCATCTTTCACGTTGAGTCCGGCTTCGGCCAGCCTTCCCAGGACAGTCGCAAATAGCCCGGGCTGGTGTGGCGCTCTCAGCAGGAGAACCTCCTCTTCCCAGAACTCGATATTGAGGTCACGAAACGCTTTACGGGCCTCGGCGGCCAAGCCGGACTTCACGCGGCCCGTTGATCAAGTGGCTGGAGAGGTGTCTCCGCTTTTTAGACTTTGAGAAAAGCACCTGGATAACCCAGGAATCAGATGCCGTTCTCAGCGGAAATACGACGAGAGAATGGTTGACACAAGGTTGGAGGGCTGATAGATTTTGATCATTCATCACGGGGGGCAGAGGAAATCGGATCCCGAAGTTGATATGAGGAATGGCGGATCCACCCTCTGTGCTGAGCCCGGCGAAGTCCATGAAAGTTCTTGGCCTCGGCCACAACCCCCACTCCGTAGTGGTGCTGCGCTCTTTCAGAATCTCTTGCCCAACCGAACTGCTTAACTTGGACAGCGCCCATTGGACCGAGTCCTCGGAGGGAGAGCTAACAATCGATCGCACGCTCTTGGCGGTGGCACAAGCCAGGCGCACTGGGCAACCCTCGCAATCAGATTTCCTGGGGCGATAGTGATAGCGGTCCCAATGGGCATCGTAGGCGCGACGTAAATCTGGTGTTGCTGATTGTAGCCGACCTTGCTCGGATCCAACAGAGTTTTCCAGGAAGTCGATGGGCCAATCCTTTGGACGGGACTAAACAACTGTTCCACGCTGGAAATCGGAAGCCCACATCGCCGATACTGGGGTAAGAATCGGGGATCAGATAAAGGTGGGACCGTGCTAAACGACGATCAGATCTTCCGGCTCATCCTGATCGTGGGATTTTTTTCTGTGTGTCCCGTCGGCCTGTACCATCGGTTGAAATCTCAGGCCAGCGGTGAACGGCTCGATCGAAGCCAGGAGGGGACTTTCATCCTGGCCACGCTGCGGCCCCTCGGACTGGCAAGCATGGCGGGGCTCGTGGCCTTCATGATCGACCCGGACTGGATGCGATGGTCGCAAGTCGGACTTCCGGCGTGGGCCCGCTGGTGTGGCGTCGGGATCGGCGCCTGTACTGGCGCGTTGCTGATCTGGGTCTTCCGCAGCCTCGGCAAAAACATCACCGATACCGTTGTGACGAGAAGAGATCACACCCTGGTCACGACCGGCCCCTACCAGTGGGTTCGACACCCGTTCTATCTGGCCACCGGGGCGGCAATGGTTGCCAACTCCCTCGCCACTGCCAACTGGTTCCTGGCACTGACCAGTGGGCTCGCCTTCGGGCTGATCGTCCTTCGCACCAGGATCGAGGAAGAAAAGCTGATCGAACGGTTCGGCGACGACTATCGAAGCTATATGAACCGTACCGGGAGGTTCCTCCCTCGCCTGGGTCGATGAGCATTTCGCCGATGAAATCTCCACTAAAACTTCCGTGCATTACGGAAACATTACGAAGCTTGCGTTTTCTGCAGCAAGGTATAAGGGCTTTGCTACCTAAAATAAGGGTCATCCGGAATTACGGTAGGTGAGTCGGATATCCCAGCAGCCGAGGCGGTGGGAACTGTGAAAACTCCGAACGCGATGGAACAGGTCGGCGGGCTCCGAGTTTTTCAAGCGTTGACTGGATTAGTAGTCACTGTGCTCACTTTGCTCGCCATTTTGGTCGCGCTGGTCCTCGCTAGAAAATAGTTCCTCAGCCACTGGACGTATTACGCGCAAACCGGCGAGTTTCATTCGGACGGTTTGCCGACTTACCGGTCCCTGAGACTCCACTTTTTCCGTGAAGCCGACTGGCACCGCCGACGTTGAACGGCGCCGAGACGGGAAGATGCGGTGGGAATCCCTATCGGAGGTACCCGAGGGCACGCAGGCGCCGGAGTGCTTCCGAGCTGAAGCTCTCCATCGGGACATCGTCGGGGGGGATCCTCGACGCAGTCGCAAACTGACGTCGCCGGTTCAGCTCCTCGGCGAGTCTCTCGACGACCTCCGGGTGCTCACTGGCGACGTTACGTTGGTCCAGCGGGTCCGCGTCGTGGGCGTACAATTCGTACTCGGGCCGCCCGTGATGGCGGCGATGCGCCCCGGGGTTCAACGGCTTAGGGTTCTGGATCAGCTTCCAGCCGTCCAGGACGAGCGTGGACAAGTACACCACTGACGGCCCGCCGGGGTGCTTCTCGCCGAACGCCCCTCGCCTCACCCAGCCGATGCTAGACGGTGCGTCGGGGCGGGCCAGAAGCGGCAGCAAGCTTTGGCCCTGCATACCCTCCACGGTGGCGAGGCCGCTCAGGTCCAGGAGCGTCGGCATCAAATCGATCGATTCGACGGTTTCCTCGATCACCGTTCCTGCCGGCAGAACGCCCGGCCACCACAGTAGCAACGGCACGTTCAAGACCTCGCCAAAGGAGGTGCCACCGTGACCGATGTACCCATGATCGAGAATCTCTTCCCCGTGGTCACTGATGAAAGCCAGCAGGGTCTTGTCGCCGAGCCCATGTGACTCGAGGCCCTCCAGAAGCCTTCCGATCTCCACATCCATGGCCCGGATCGAGCCGTCATACCACGCGAGCTGGTGCGCAAGGAACGCCTCTGGATCGACCTCCGCCTTCTGCAGCAGGGCAATTGCGGGAGTTTGGTTGTCATCCGATACGTAAAGTTGCCCCACGCCCGCTTCCTCCAGCCTCTGCCACCGCGCTTCGTGTTCGGCCCTCGACGAGGGCGGGGCCCACATCGTGTCATAAGGCGAGTACGGCTCGTAGGGCAGGTGAGGATCGAAAAAATGGAGGAAGGCAAAAAAGGGTACATCGTCGTGCCTGTCGAGCCAGTCGAGGAAGCGGGTGACGATGGCCCTCGCCGTCTTGCTAGGAAAGGCGTCGTCGAGGTACAACGATCGATCCTCGTGGAGCACTTCCACCCCCTGTTGGAGGCGGCTCGGCGTCCCCGCCCAGGAATTCGACGAGGTATGAAAGGTCGCGTAGCCCGCATCGCGATAGGCCTCGGCCAGCGTCACCACCGACGACGGCAACAGATCTGAATAACCCACGACCCCGTGCGTGCTCGGATAGAGAGAACTGAGGATCGACGGGACCGAGGGCTTGGTCCAGGGAGCCTGGGAGATGTTGTCTGAAAACAGCGCGCCCTCCGACGCCAGGCGGGCCAGCACGGGCGCCGTCGGACGTTCATAGCCGTAGGCGTCGAGATGGTCGCGGCGCAACGTATCCGCGAGGATGAGAATCACGCCCTGAGGCACCGCTGTGCCCGCGTCGGGGAGTGCCGCCCGCGCGGACGATGTCTCGGACCGCTCCGGCAGGACGCCGCTGTGGCGCACGACGGGCGCCCCCCAGAACCCTAACCGCCCGGGCTGGTCCGCCTCCAGGCCAAGCGATAACGTGACCTGCTGTCCGGCAAACTCGTTCAGGTCGAGTCGCACATCCTCCCACTGCTGCGGCAGCGTGACCGTGCGCCGCAACAACGTCGTCGAGCCGATCTCCACGGTGAAGGTCGCCGACCCATCCTCGATTGTGCCGACAGCCAGATCCAGCCAGGGCTGCGAGGCCAGGTCGACCTCGAACCGGACCCGCTGAGGAGACCGGCTAACGATGGTCTCGCGGTTGATACCGCCCAGCCCATGCCACCCCGGTCCGGTCGCGATCGTGGCCAGATGTTCCCGACGACTGATCAGACGAATCGACTCGATCGCGAACGTTGCGTCGGGGGCATCCGTCGGCTCCAGCTGAATGCGTGGCACCCCCAAGGGCAAGTTCGACGCGTCGTAGGTCAGTCTGTAGGTATGGAACTCGTCGCCGGGCACTAACGGCATGCTCACCATGTCGAGGGGAGCTGGCGCCTGGGTGCCAAACGCGAACCCCACGCCCACCTCGGTGCCTGCCGAGACCCGCATCCGAACTTCAACAGCGTGTAGGAACTGCTCAGGCCGCCATCGCCGTTTCGATTGCTTCCATCGCTCCAGACCACCGGGGCGCGTCAGGGAGAGCGTCGGCTGCTCGCCCGGGACGGTCCGTCCGACCAGCAGCCCATCGCGCACGGCGAGTTCCTCGATGCTCCTCTCGACCCGCCATCCGTATGTCTCGCCGAACTCTTCTGGGACCGGCAGTGTCCCCTCCCCATCGAACCGCCACTCCATCGGCTCGGGCGCGTCAATCGGCTCGGAGCCCTCCACGACCGCCGTGTCGAAATGGTCGATGAGGCGGATGGCGACCGGTGCCTGACCGGAGGTTCCACACGCGGCGAGACATCCTGCGATCCACAGCATCACGGCGCCGCGACCGACGCGGGAACGCCACGGGCCCCAACAGGTCTGGACGGACATGGCCCCGATGGCCCGCGCGAGAATAAGGGCCCTCGGCAGCCCAGGCACGAGCTTAAAGACGTTGGGTCTTCTCAATTCCCCGAAGAAGGACATTGGAATCCTCCCGGTTGCAT
>JALLOM010000138.1 GCA_027717865.1 Acidobacteria bacterium AH-259-O06
TGAGGACGCGGCTCGGGCAGCGGAGGTGGCCGAGCTGATAGCAACTTTTCCGCCTGAGGACGAAGCGCGGGCAGCGGAGGTGGCAGAGCTGATAGCAACTTTTCCGCCTGAGGACGCAGCGCGGGCAGCGGAGGTGGCTGAGCTGATCGCCAGTTTCAAGCCTGAGGACGAGGCGCGGGCAAAGGAGGTGGCCGAGCTGATAGCAACTTTTCCGCCTGAGGACAAAGCGCGGGCAAAGGAGGTGGCCGAGCTGATAGCAACTTTTCCGCCTGAGGACAAAGCGCGGGCAAAGGAGATGGCTGAGCTGATAGCCAGTTTCAGACCGGAACGGGAGGAAGCCGCCGCTGCCTGGAGGGAGGTGCTGGAGAACCTGGCGGCCACTAAGGCGCCAAAGCCACCAAAGGCTCCGCCGAAGCCAGAGATAGAGGCTGAAGTAGTGGAACCAAAGGCTCCGCCGCCCGAAGCTAAGGTAGCGCCACCCAAGGAAAAACCCCCAAAACCTCCAAAAGAGCTGACGAAGGAGGAGCAGATTCTGGCGGTTCTGAAAGAGAACCCTAAAGGTCTTACGCTCTCCGCAATTGGCAAGGCTCTCGGTGTCCATTTCGTGACCCTGGCAACTCCCATTAAGCGGCTGGAGACAGAGGGCAAGGCTGAAAAGCGGGAGAACCTCTATTCCCTGAAGAAAAAATGAGAATGACGATTGTGGAACAATCGTAATAAGGGGGTATCCAATGGCTAGACGAGGAAAAAGAATGGCTAAGGGTACGGCGCGGCCTAAAGAGCGCAACCAGATCACCTGTGCCTTCTGCAATGGCGAAGGGAAGGACCCCTTCGGAATCCTTTCAATCCTTTCGACCTGTCAGGTGTGCAAAGGTAGTGGCAAAGTGTGGGTGTGGCCTCCGACCATTAAGTGCGGTTTTTGTGCTGGATCCGGAGTTTTCCCTGATAAACGGCTCACGTGCACAGTTTGCGGTGGTAAAGGAGTGGTTACCAAACCGAAAAATGCTAAGACGTGTCCCGCTTGCTTAGGTAGCGGTATGGCCCCGGAGGGACTCCCGGACTTCGTCTGTCGGGGTAAAGGAGTGATAGCGGGATAAAGGAGTGATACAACGACTGTTCAAGATTCTTGAATAGGAGTCGAATAAGGGATCCCCGGAGCGGGTTCCCTACCAGAGTCACACGGAGAGGCTAAGCACGGAAAAGTGTGGCGGCCCCTCTATTAGCCCCCAAAAAGAGGAGGTAAGACTTATGCCAGTAAGTACGATGCCAACAGACGAGTTAAGCACAGTCCTTGAGCCCCGGCCCCTGCCCAACTTTGTAGAGACAGCGCAGATTAGGGGTATTGCAGAACGAGCCCTCGCTTACATCCGGGCGGGTTTCCCCATCCATTTGCGAGGTGTCTCGGGGACCGGTAAAACCACTATAGCCATGCACGTGGCATCCAAGATAGCACGTCCTGTGGTGATGATCCATGGTGACGAGGAATTCTCGACTTCAGACCTGGTCGGGGGCGAATACGGGTACCGGATTCGCAAAGTGGTAGACAACTTCATCCACTCAGTCCTCAAAACGGAAGAAGACATGCAAAGACGCTGGGTGGACAATCGCCTCACGGTGGCCTGTAAATACGGCTTTACCCTCATCTATGACGAATTCACGCGGTCGCGTCCCGAAGCCAACAACACCCTGCTTTCCGTCCTGCAGGAAAAGATGCTGGATCTGCCAGCCGCCCGTGGGGGTGACGAAAGCTATCTGCGGGTAAATCCTGATTTCACTGCCATCTTTACCTCAAATCCCGAGGAATATGCTGGTGTTTATCGGAGCCAGGACGCCCTCCGGGACCGGATGATCACCATGGACCTGACTCACTATGACCGGGAGACTGAAATAGAGATTACCCAGGCCAAGGCGGGACTTCCTTATGAGGATGCGGAAAAACTCATCGATGTTGTGCGTGGCTTGAGGGAATCCGGAAAATATGAGTATGCCCCTACCATTCGTGCCCCTATGATGATTGGAAAAACCCTCAAGGTGAGAGGTGGTAGGGTGTCCACGAATGATCCCATCTTTCGGGAAACAGCCCTGGAGATCCTAACATCAGAGACGACGCGGGTAGGCTCTATTACCCACCAGGCCAAAGTGCAAGAAGTGCTGAATGATCTGATCGACCAAATTTGTTGACCAGTGCCTTAACCTAATCACAGAACCTAAAAGGGGGAGGTGAAGCAATGGGATGGAAAGAGAAAACGTCGGAAGAGGTGGACTTCAAACCGTGGCTAAGGGAAGAAGGAAAAAAGAGAAAACCTTATCGGATGCCCAGCATACCGCGCAGGACAAGTTTAACAGCCAGACTGCGCTGCAAACCAAAGATAGCCGGACAGGAGTACTTGGACTTGTACATCCTCTTGAAACAGAAGGAGAGACATGAGAAGTATGGCACTACCCTTTTCGACCGCCAGGATAGTGTCTCAGACGAATGGAAAGACTTTAAAAAGGAAATATACAAAATGGAAGAAGGGTTGCCAAAAGTTGTGAGAGGCGGAACAGATGAAGAGAAAGGCGGAAGAAAATATGATGGAGAAGCCGAAGGAGCATCGAAGGATCAGAAGACCAAGAAAAAGCATCCGCGGGGTATAAAGACAAAGGACTGGGATTACTAATCAACAGGGAAGGACTTTTTGTCTGAAGTTGTAGCAACATAGATTCAGGAAAGGGAATTCAATGTCTTACTGGGACTGGAACAAAACATCCTATGATGAGATAGGCGGCGACAGAAGGCGGATCAGGAAGCTCAAAGAGGAATGGGTCTGGCAACCGGTTAAAATGGGACCATCCCACGGTCGTGTGAGAGAGGTTGGCACACTCATGCATGACAGCCTTTACGAGTGTGCCTTCTGTAAGGGTACAGGAGAAAGACCCAAAGGTTACACCTGCCCCGTTTGCAAAAAGAAGGGCACTGTCAAAGTTTTTAGGCCGCCGACTGTCGTGTGCGCCTGCTGTAAGGGGCGCGGTGAAGATAAGCCTAGAAGTGTCCTCACCTGTGGAGCCTGTAAAGGGCAAGGTGTGATTCCGGTAAAAGAGCCGGTAGAGCTGTGTACACAGTGCAATGGGCGTGGTAGGGACCCGACCAACAAGCTTGTTTGTGGAACTTGTCGCGGCAGTGGGGTCATTACAAAAGTAGAGGGTGAGGGACGTTATATCGCAAAGCCATGGGGGACTGAGCATGAGTGTCTGGAAGTCATTCTTGAGAAAGGGCGAGCGGGTCGAGTGACTTGTGGGAAATACATCGGGGTATCGTCAAACTATGCCGAATATGTCTGTGAGTCCCTGGCCAAAAAAGGGTTAGTCAGAAAAGGTAAGGGTGCGATCTACTACCCAACACCGAAGGGCAAAAAAGCAATGGGTTGGGAAGAGGAGGAGAATGATCATGAGTGGCCAATGCCCTGGCCGAAAAAGGGTTAGTCAGAAAAGGTTAGGGTATGGTCTACACCCGAACATGGAAGGGGAAAAAAGCAATGGGTTGGAGTGAAAAGGAGGATGATTATGCGTAATGTGAGTGCCCTAGCTAAAAGGGAAATGGCCAAGGAAAAGCGTGAGTTGGCCGGTAAGCAAGAGAGAACCCCAACCCCGCTGGAGCAGGCGGCGGAAAAGCTGGTTCGAGAACAGGAGCAGAAAGAAAAAGAACAAGGAAGAGAAGAGAAAAAAAAGCCAATACAACCCTGGCGAATAGGGAGAGAAGAGGAAGAAAAGAGAAAAGAAACACCCTTTGAGCCTGTATCAAAAGCTGATTTCACTGGGGAGTCTACGAGTAAATCGTATGAGGGGTTTGATTGGAGGTCATACAACGCAGGCCTGCCAGAAAAAAAGGAGAAGCGAAGGTACCTTAACACGGCCACAATTTGGCTCATAGGTAGGAAAATGATGGCCAGGGAATGGCGTAAAGCCAAGGGTAAATCCCGGCCCGATCGAAGACTTGAGCAACTTGAACGAGAGGCAAAGGACTGGTTTGAGAGGAAAGAATTGGAGCGGAAAAAAGAAGAGGCGAAAAAAGAAAAATCCAGGTATCACTTTGACAAACTCCAGGAGGTCGTTAAGGAATTTGCCTTAGAAGTGGCCGAGAAAAAGGACGAGCGTGATCCTGAGGAAATCAAGGCAATGTTTAAGGAACATCTAAAATCGGTCGGTAATCCTTACAAAGTGGAGTGGTCTAAGGAGGCATGCCGAATCTGGTATGAGCCGTGGGAAGAAACCACGGGACGCAAGATCTCGATGGTTACTAAGCCAGTCATGTACACTGCCTTTGTCGATACGGATATGAATGTCACTTCATTGGAGAGAACTGAGGACGATGGCTCTGTGTCGACGGCGAAGCAGGAGAATCTTGCTGATATTTTTGAGAAGCTCTTAGAGGACGAATCCCTTGACCCTGATGAGGATGAAATTGATGACCTACTTCAGCAGACCATCACTGAAGTGGGACGGCTAGTTTCCTTCCGTCGAACTGACTCCGGCTGGATAGCCGCTGTGGAGCCTTGGCAACAAATGCGTGTGCGAAATACTCAGAGAAGTGGTGAGGAGGTTGGGTCATTGACCCATATATACATCGATCAGACTGACGGTAAATTCAGGTTCAAGATAACCAGTTCTTAGAAGAGATTAGGTAGAGTTATCATAATAAACTCCCTTGATCAAAAACAGATGATCAATAGCTAAAAAAGGAGATAAACATGGCAGTTGCCACGGTTGAAGAAATCCAGCCGATCATGTTAGCTAAGGAACAGCCGAATTTTGTGCTAACGCCAGAAGTGAAAGATAAAGTCCAACGGGCGGCATTATACATGCAAGCCCGTTATCCCGTGCATTTTTCTGGTCCGGCGGGGACGGGCAAATCGACTTTGGCTATGTACACTGCAGCCCAGCTGGGCCAACCCGTCGTTTTGATCCACGGTGAGGAGGAGTTTAGCGCTTCCGATCTGGTGGGGGGTGAGTTTGGCTTCCGGCGAAAGAAAGTAATAGACAATTTCATCCACTCCGTCATGAAGACGGAGGAGGAGGTGTCTGCCCGTTGGATTGACAGCCGGCTGACGGTGGCGTGCAAGCACGGGTTTACCCTTCTTTACGATGAATTCACCCGTTCCCGACCCCAAGCGAACAACGTTTTGCTCTCAGTCTTAGAGGAACACATCTTGGATCTGCCTAGTGCCAGAAGTACGGAAGGATATATGAAGGTCCACCCGAACTTTGCGGCCATCTTTACCAGCAATCCCGTTGAGTATGCTGGAGCCTATCGAGCACAGGATGCTTTGATAGATCGCATGATTACCATTAAATTGGATCACTATGACCGCCAGACTGAAATTCAAATTACTATGGTCAAATCAGGCGTTTCCAGAGAAGAAGCTGAAACGATCGTGGATATTGTGCGATCTTTAAGGAAAGCCAAGTCGGACCATACAACTCCAACTGTGCGAGCAGCGGTCATGCTGGGGAAAGTGGTGAAGCTCTCGGGAATAAAACCCGGTTCGAAGGACGGGGATTTTACCAAGTTCGCCTTGGATATCCTGGATTCGGAGATTTCCACTTCCATGCAGCAGAAGAATGGTGAACTTCAGGCAATGATCCGGGGGGTGCTCAAAGAGGTCTGCTAACGTGAGGAAAAAAAGTTGACCGAAGCTCAGACTTACTTTGAGTTGGGTAACTCGTCTTACAGTGGTGGGGACTATGATCAGGCGGCCAAATCCTACCGAAAGGCTCTGGATATAGACTCCAATCTGGCGGAAGCATACAACAATTTGGGGATTACCTACCGATTACAGGGGGATTACTGGAGAGCCATTACAGTGTTTCTAAAAGCCATTGAGATAAATCCCAGGCTTGACCCGGCTTTTGATAATTTGGGCGTTGCCTACCTCCAGGTAGGGCTCTCGGGCAATGCCTTGGCTGTATTGGAACGGGCAGTGGAGATCAATCCCAGGAACCCTCGGGCCTTCAATAACCTGGGAACTGCCTATGATGAGATGGGAGATACCGAGCGTGCTATCGATGCCTATCAATCGGCGTGTGAGCTAGACCCCGGAATGAAAGAGGCTCACTATAACCTGGGTCTCGTTTATGGCATCATCGGCGCTCTTGACCTTTCCATCCGCGAATTCAAACGGGTCCTTACGCTGGGTCTGTCCGAAGGATCCTCTGGAGAAGATGCTGATACCCGTTACAACCTGGCCCTTTCCTATAGGAGAAAAGGTGAATACTCCAAATCGAGGGAAGAGTTTCGAATGGCCATAAAACTAAACCCAGAGTTGGCTAAAGTTTGCTATCACAAGGAAGAGAATCAGATGCTCACCTGAGGGGGAGTTGTAAGTGGCGACGCCCCGAGAGACTCAAGTGCTGAGAGTTATGGAAAGGCTTGTTCGCACCAAAGTCAGGCAGGTAGCGGAAGAGATCGATACCTCGGAGCTCTATGCCCGGCGACTGCTGGACTATCTCACCAGGGGACGACATGTGATGAAGCTAGGCCGAGACACTTACCAAATCACCTCCAAAGGGATCGATGCCGTCATCGATGAATATCTGCGCACACTGACTGGTCTCGAGCGGGTAATTAATAAGCATCTTGATGATGAGCGGAGACTCGTGGAAGAAATTCAGCGGCTCAAATTAAGAAAGAATGAACTCGTCGAATCGTGTGAGGAGAGGGTACTTTGACAGAAAATGAGTTTAAGGTATTGAGAGTTGTAGAGGAATTTATCAGGGTAACGAAAAGAAAAGTTGCTGCGGAGATGAGTATTACAGACGAGTATGGCCATTACCTGTTAGATCGTTTGGCTAATGGAGGTTATATAGCTAAGGTAGGTCGAGAAACGTACATCCTTCTGCCCAAAGGCGTGGAGGCTATCGTGGAAAAATTCACTCTAACCAAGCACAGACTAGAAGTGTTGGTTGACCGTCACAGCAAAGATATCGCCAGAGTCGAGGAAGAAATCACGCGACTTAACAAACGGAATATTTTCGGGAAAACGGTTAGGGATTTAACACGGAAGGGGCAACTGGTATGAATCCATTACTAGAAGTGAACCAATGGGAGGTCAAAATTGAAAGGCATTGAAACCCAGGTACTGAGAGTCATCCAGGAGTTGGGAATGGCTGCCAGGGGCCCCAGGAAGAACCCATCTACAAGCCATTCCCAAATTGCCAGGAAATTAGTGGTTTCGGAAGAATATGCTTTTGACATCTGCCAGCATCTGGTTGAGGACGGCTACCTAAAAAACAGTACTGATGGTAAATTCAAACTCACCGAGAAAAGTATAAAAGAAATCAGTCCGGTTGTATCAAGAGGCAACATAGCTGTTCTAAAAGGTGGTATGTAGGAACACAGGTGAAGGATGAGTATATTTGGCTGAGGATTAAGAGCTATGTCAGATGAGAAAAAGAAGAAAGAGGAAAAGGAAGGTTTCGAGATTGACTTTGGCTTGGGCAAAGCTTCCTTTGGGGGGCTGTTCGAAGGCCTGGGAAATCTCATTGAGTCCATAGGGAAGATTGCAAAAGAAGGTGGGGTAATCTCTGAAGAGGGAGAAATCACCGGACTGGGAGATAAGGTGAAGGGGGTTTATGGCGTTACAGTAAGGACTCTGGCAGGCGGTGAAGCCAAAGTCGAAACGTTTGGCAATATCAAGAAAACCCCCAAGGGTCCCGTCGTTGAAGAGGTACGTGAACCCATTGTGGATGTCTTTGATGAAGAGGACCACATATTGGTTGTGGCTGAACTGCCCGGGGTTGATGCCAGCGATATCAAAATTGATGTAGAGAAAGACATTTTCACCCTGTCTGTGGAGACGGGAGATCGACAATATCATAAGGAGATTGTTTTGCCCTCAGAAGTGGATCAATCCACGGAAGAAATGACGTTCAAGAACGGGATTCTTGAGGTGAAGTATTCGAAAAGGAAATAGAAAAAAGGTGCCAGTAAAGGAAGATACATTAGCCTTAAAGGTTTCTGAAGCCCGGCAGCGGGATGTTGGCCGCGGCATCGCCCGCATTGACCCCGGTGAGTTTGGCAGAGATGGGGAAGCCTGGGAAGTCGGTGATATCCTGCAGATCGAAGGGAAGCAAAAAACGGCCGTGAAACTGATGCCGGCTTACGCGGAAGATCGAGGCAAAGGTATTATCCAGATCGATGGGATGATCCGGGAGAATGCCCAGGCAGGGATCGACGAGAAGGTTGGGGTTCACAAGGTCGATTACAAGCCAGCATCGAGGTTGACGTTAGCTCCCATGACCATCAGTAGTCTGAGAGGGGAAAAGGATACGCGCTATATTGGCAGGTTAATTGAAGGACTGCCTGTGACAGAGGGAGATCGGGTGCGGGCTACCCTCTTTGGAGCCCGGCCCATGGATTTCAAAGTCCTAAGAACGGTTCCCAAGGATGGGGTGGTAATCATTCAACCGACAACCGTCATCCGACTGGAAGGGATCGAAAAAGCAGAAAAGCGGGGACTGGCGGTGACCTACGAAGATGTAGGTGGTCTTGGGAAAGAGACCCGACGTGTTCGGGAAATGATCGAGCTGCCGTTGAAGTATCCCCAGGTGTTCGATCGATTGGGGATCGATGCCCCCAAAGGGGTGCTTTTACACGGTCCGCCTGGA
>JALLOM010000139.1 GCA_027717865.1 Acidobacteria bacterium AH-259-O06
ATGCGGGGCTAGAGCTTTACATCGATAACCTCTTTATCGTCAGCTCGAATGGATTTGACCCCCGTAAAGACCTTGATCGAGTCTCCCTCGCCCACCTTGATGATGTAAGTACCTTCCCTGAAGACCTTGGGACGCCAGGTCGTGCCGTTGATGCGGAGGGTGTAGACAATCTCGCCAAGATATTCGTCTATGACTTGCACCATCGGATCTTCCTGTCCGTGGATTCTCAGGGTGGGCAGATACGCCAGTGGCGCCCGGTTGTAGTTGTTCTCTTGTTTGATGGTTACAGGCCAGCCGGGGAATTGTTTGGCCCCTGGCTGAGTGACGTCGACATGTCGCGGCCAGCACTCTATGGTAATCTCGCGGGTTGACTTCTTGAATCGCACCAAGCCGTATCCAGCCGCGTTGTAATTCTTTGTGCTCGGGTTGGCGTAGGCGTACATGGTCAGTTTGTTACCCAAGCCATCATAGTACCGCCCCGTGAAGGGCAAAGGATTGTCGGGATCGTGATCGACGGGTTCTGCCAGCGGCCACCACCAGCGGCCGTAGTAGTTCACAATGGACGGGACGCCGAACGAATAGATGGAATCCTCCCAGGAATGGATACCGTGGTGGATGACGGTGGCGAGGTGCTGGTCGCCCCCTAAGTGGAATCCGAAACAGCGTCGAATCTCTCGCAGTGCCCGGGCTCGTCCTGACTGAGGCCATCCGTTGGAGTCCAGATCGGCCAGCAGCCGGGCGTTGTGCCTGCCGTGAATATGAGCACCACCGGCAAAGATGGTCTGCGAAAGCACCACCTTCATTTCTGTACCTTGCCAATTCTGTCCCCACTGACGAATAAACTTGAGCTGCCGCTCGCCCAAGAGGCGGGCTTCGGGGACGTCGATGGACCGACGGTCGTAATTCGGATTGTTGATGTGATCGGGCCGCGGCCCCTGCTTAGGAATCATCCCAGCTGGTCCCGTTTTCCACTTGCGGTCTTCGATAATGGCGAAGTCAACGCCCCCGACCTTCAGGGAGGTGTAATAAACGGTGATCCCCTGCCTGATGGGGGTGGGATGGTAAGGATCGGGAAGATGGCTGGTTTGGGCACGTTGAACCATGTTGACGTAATCAGGAGGCATCGTGTAACCGCCATCCGCTCCACCTCTCAACTTTGATACCTTGCCCCCCTCCCCCCAGAGATTACCTTGCCCAACATCGTGATCATCCGGGATCGTCACGGTCGGTCGATCCTT
Organism: Acidobacteria bacterium AH-259-O06; assembly: GCA_027717865.1. Lineage (GTDB taxonomy): Bacteria > Acidobacteriota > UBA6911 > RPQK01 > JADFOI01 > JALLOL01. Next base: position 1,239 of record JALLOM010000139.1, read on the forward strand.
TATGATCTCGCCAAACTGCCTGCCGAAAAGTAACCAGGCAGCCGTGTGCGCCCGGTGATCATAGCTCTGGTCGCCGGAAAAAAAGAGCAGGTCGGGATCCTGAGCTTTGATATTCCTGATGATATCCGGCCGCATGCCCCGATCTGAATTGGAGTTTCCGGTGAAAGCAGCCACCACGATTTCATCCTTGTCCACGGGGTCTTTTCGCACGAGTCCCTCAAAGCCGGCGCCGCCCGGGTGGGTCACACGGTAAGGAAAATCCCTGGTCTGATCCCAATCTTCCACACGGAAGGTGGCCAGCCAGCCTTTGTCGTCGACCTCGGCTCTGGCGATCGGCTTCCAAATGTCCCCTTCCCTTATCTCCAGTTGTACCCGGCGTGCCTCGTCCTCGCCAAGCGGGTAGAGCTGGGCACTTAGCTTGAGAATATTGTTATGCACCGTGTATAGTGCGAAACAGATCACCCGGTCGCGGGGTACGTCGGGAATAGTGGGTTGGCCACCTCTACGCTCGATGGTGATCGGCTGGGGGCCCTCGGAAGCCGTTTGTTCCTGCGCATGTACCCATTCACACTTGAGACCCACGCCCACAAGAAAAGTTAAAAAAACAGCGCTCAGAATTCTTTGAATTGACATATTTGGATTGCATCGTCTTTCCATGGGCTGCATTGCATTGTCTTGACCAAATAGTTTCTCGAGATCTCCCCAACGTTCAGTAGTCAGTGGCTTGGTCACGTTTATTCTGTCACCTGCTCCAGGATGGCGAAATCACCGGGATTCCAGGCCTGAACGATGATGTAGAACTTGCCGCCGATCCGCCGCAAGACCGCATTGTGGATGTGCTGAAACTTCTCCAGGCCGAGTTCCTCCTTGGGCATGATGGTGGAGATGACCTTGTCGCCGTCGAGGATATAGATGGGAGCTCCCTTGCTTCGATCGGGTCCGTGCAGGCAGCCCACGATTCCGAATCCACCCAAATAGTCGATATCGCAGGGATACGAACCCTTGGGCAGCTCTAAGGTGGAGCGATAATGGCCGTAGCGGGTGAAGCGGTCCACTTCAGAGTTGGGCCGGTCGGAAACGTCAATCCGTTTTTCCCCCGGGGGCACTGTAATGCCGTGTCCCGTGCCGAACTGGCCGCGTTGGCTCCCCTTGCCGCCAAACGCCAGGTCGTACCAGAGCACCTTGAATGGATTGGTGCTCAGGATTTTTGCCGTCAGGACGAAGTCCAGATTGGAATAACCGGTGGTCACGTAAAACAGCCCATCCATCTGTTCGACGTCGGTCGGTGCGAAGTTGCCCTTGCCATAGAAGTAGTTGTTCACGGTGGGCTGATCGAAGTCGTCCTTTGGGGTCGGCGTGTGGAGTGTGTGTACGAGCTTACCTTTCAGGGTTGTGGTGAAGACCCGGCCGGCTTTATTGGCGGGAAAGGTCAAGTACCCCTTCCCGTCCGGGCCATACCAGATAGTGGTGTTGTGCAAATTGACGTCTTTCATGGCAGCCGGCGTTTCCAGCAGCCGAGTCGACTTCAGATTGGCGCTGATCTGAATGATTCCCGCCCCGGGAAGCGCGAAGTAGGTTTCTCCCTTCCCCTGCCGGCGGTCGACGGCAAAACCGCCATGGGCAGAGACGAGTACCTTGACGGCCTCATCCGGCAAATGGTCCGTGGTGCGGAAAACCCGGAATTTCATCTTCCCCTGACCACTGACTCCCGTCAGCGAGGCCTGCGTGCTGCCAGCCGGCGCAGGCACCTCCCCTTTTTCTGCAGCGACCGCCGAGTGTACATGGTGGTGCGCATAGGCCGGTGCCTGACCCGAGCCGATAGCGAGCGAGATAACGAAGCTACAAACCATAACACGAGTGGATCGTTTCATTGCAATAAACCCTCCCGGTTTTGAAGCTCACCGTGCGGCGGCAATCAATCTTTCTTCAAGGTTTCAATCCCAGCCCAGAGCGAAGAGGCGGCCCGAGCACCAGTCGCCAACCAGGTACACGCCCTCCATCCCGCCGTAATTCGCAACTCCCAGACCCTGCACCGAGCAACCCCATCCCTCCTCGGTATCTTCATTGGATTCTGATCCCATCCAGGAGTTTAAATGGGAACTCGACAACGCTTCCGGTGACAAGACGCCGTTGGCCGTGAGGCCGGCCACCCTGTCAACCGAAGTCTCCCGACGAAGTCCTTCCCAGAGGAACCTCCTCCTGACGATAGTCTAGTGCCTGCCCGCCTTCAAAGGCAAGAAAATCCCTTCTGGAAGTCAGTGGCCCGTGCACATCCCAAGGCGAAACCATCGGGGCGCGAAGCCTACCTCAAGAGTCCCTTTCTTTGGAGACGCCGTGAGTAGATACAGACACATGCAAGTATTGACCATTGCGTGATCATACCCACCAGCGAGGGGCGGTCCATTACCGATCCCAACCCTTTCGTGGAAAAGTGCCAGGCTGTGTGGGTCAGGCCGACAACCAGTGAAACCGAGAACAGTGTGACAGCCACTTTTCGCAAAAAGAACAACGATATGGCTGCAGTAAAGGTAATGAAAGCCAAGCCGAATGTGACAGCATAATCAGCAGGCGAGAGACTCTCATAATACTCTTTTTGAGGCCTGGGTAGAGGAACCGCGTTGCTGAGAACCAGTAACCAACCCACAGTGGCGAACGAGGCAGTAAAGAAATAAAAGATGGAGAAAATCCAAACTCCAATAGGCCTCTTTGGCTTTCTTCTGATCTCGGATTGAATGTCAGAGGGTTCTACAGATTCGCCCATGTTCTTGAGCAATTTTGACGCCCGCCCAATGGGGAGTCAACGATGATTGGATTTTCTGTTGACGGTTCGGCGACCGGCTGAGCAACGCGGTTACCAGTACTCTTCCACAACCCGTCCTGTCCAAAAACTGGAACGACACACAAGTTCCACTCCCTGAAGGATTTGGATGCACCTCGCGGCCTTCTTCTTGACGCCTGGCAGTCCTTCCCGGATCACTTGCCGCAGTGTTTCTTCGGGAGGGGTTCTCCGGCGTGACAGTCTTTTGCCCGGGGTGGAGAGCAGCCTTCAGGAGCGATAGTGATAGCGGCGCGCCATCCAACGGGCTTGGCCGTACTCACCCAAATCGACCGCTCCGTAGATCGAGTCACCTTGCACCCGGCCAGTAAACCTGAAAGGGAGTCGGGTCCCTTCGTAGGGCTGGGAACTCTGAAAGTCAATCTCATTGCCTTCCACGCGGCCCTTCAGGCCACCGACCAGAGTTCTCCCCAGATGGGTGCCGACCAGCCTTTCACCCTCCTGTTCGAAGAAGAAAATGTGATCATCCTTGCCCAGAGTAAACTCTAGTTGAACGTCCCAACGTCCGGCCACATCCGCGGGTTGTGCTCTTGGCTGTGCCGGTCGATCGATCTTCGGGGGGTCTGACAGGACTTCGTACAGCCGTGATGCAACAATTTTTTCCTCACCCGACTGCATCATCCAGGGCATAATCTGGACGGAGCTTTTTTCCATTCCTTCCCCGTAACCCCCGGTGGCCCTGGCCAGAATAATCCGGGGGTCCCCGTTCAGAAGCTGCTCATAGACTTCTTCTCCGCTAATACCGAGACTGCTTCCATCCCACTTGATCTCCAGTCGAGGGGACCGATTCGAAAGACTGCCCGGTTGTAGCACCTCCGTGCTGACTGCAGAGACTTTCTTAACCTGGCGCGCGATTTCTCCCAGCCACGATTCCCAGCTTTTCCATTCCGCCTTATGGTCACGCTTGTACCACATCTCGGCCGCCGCCAGCATACCCATGATCTCTTCTTTACCCACCTTCAGCGAGCGTCCAAAGGCGTGATGAGGCGCACTGTTAACCCAGGCGGCCTGGCAGAGATCTTTCCGCCCAAGCAGCAAGCCAGCGCACTGGGGCCCGCGAATAGCTTTCCCGCCGCTGTAGGCAACCAGGTCAGCACCCCGCCCCAGATGAACTTCCGGGGTCAGATCTTCTGCGGCAGCGTCGACAAACACCGGAACTCCCTTGCGCCGGGCCACTTTAGCGATCGGCTCCAAACCAAAAGGCCCCGCGTCATCTGGACAGGCCAGTATGTAAACCATGGCGGTTTGCGCACCGAATGCGGCTTCGAGTTCCTGCATGTTGTCGACTGTAACCAGCTTTACCCCCACCATGCGGACCGCATGATCGTAAACGTTGCGCGAGTAGCGGGGTATGATGACCTCGTCTTTCAAGCCATCCAGGTTGGGTAGCCGCTGAATGTTTTCCGGGTTAGCCCCGGCGACACAGGCACAGGTTGCAAGGGTCTCAGCCGCAGAGCAACCTGCCGTGACAATGCCCCACTCGGTCCGTGTCAACTCTGCCAGTCGACGACCGACCGCATCCATCAATTCGTCCAAATGAACGTAGTATCGCGAGGCCTCTTCCATGGCCCGTTTGACCTCGGGCAAAGTGAGAGAACCAGTGATAATAGTATAGGTACCTTTGCAATTAATGAGCGGGCGGACTCCCAGAGACCGGTACACTTCCGGCCCTTTCTTTCGTTCCGGCGCGGCAGGCGCAGCGAGCAGCGAACCACCGTAAAACAATGTACTCGTTGCTAACAACCCTCCGCCACCCAGCAGTTCCCGGCGGCCAATCCCGTGTCCACTTTGTTTCCTAGAAGTTTTCCTGCAAGCTTTTGACATACGCAATTCCTCACGCCTGGTTATTTTTCAGGCGATTCTTGACCCACAGTAACCCCTATCCTCAAGCTAAATCAACCGCAAATTCGCCGGCCCATTCCGGTGACGACGTCAGGGCCCACACCGACCACGTTCTCAATGAGATTGAGAACGAGTTGAAGAACGCTGGATCCTCTATTTGCACTGCGTTCAATCAGAGGGTTTCTATTGAAATTCTTGGGTGCAATACTAATAGGAGGAGAGTGAATTTCCAATCAGACCCCCCTGTGAAATTTGAAAACAGTCGATCGTTAGCGAGGCAGCAGAATCGCAGTAGGGTGACATTTGTGCAGGCTGTAACTTTTGACTTCTATAACACGCTGGTCTACCACCGCGCGGGAATAGGTCGGGGACGACAGTACCAGGAGTACCTGTCCGCTGCTGGGTTTGCTTCCGATCCGTGGGAGCACCAGGTGCTGTACGACGCCTTCGAATACTACGGTGCCTGCTACAGCCCCACGCTTTCCGATGAAGTCAAGCTGTCGTTCTGGACCGAATTCACCCGCCGCCTGTTTGAACGAACCAACGTGCGCGCCCCCGAGACCGTCGATTACGCCGAACACGCACAGGCCATGCGAGACATCATGGGGCCGAATTGCTTTGCAGTCTTCGATGAGTCTCTCCAAGTGCTCCGTGGACTTAAAGAGATCGGATTACGTCTCGGTGTAATCTCCGATTGGCAAAAAGGCCTCACGTACTTCTGCGACGAACTGGGCATCGGCGCATATCTGGATGTGGTGGTGGCCTCGGGCGAAGTGGGTTACCAGAAACCCGATCCGCGACTGTTTGAAATAGCGCGGGAGCGGATGAGAATGGCTGGGCACGAGATTCTTCATGTGGGCGACCGCGTCGAAGACGTCGAGGGCGCAGCCGCCGCTGGATTCTCGGCCGCACTTCTCGTTCGCGGAGGAGAGCCGGCGGCGGCAGAAGTGCCGGTTATTACGGATCTCCGCGAGGCGCTTTTTCTCGTTTAACAACCTTCATCGCGATTCCAGTTGCTTTTCCCAAGCTCAGAATTTAGCATCTAGCTGAAGGGTTCCATAAAAAACTGAAGGTTTCTAGCCTTTCGTCAATCAATATGATTAAAAATGATTAAAATGAAGTTAAAACCTCGATTCTTTCTTCTTTTTTTTCTGCTTCTGTCTCTAAAGTTGCCCGAGACTCTTACCTCGAAAGCTCAGTCCAATCGAGGCGGCGAGGCTCTTGACGAAGAAGTCTTTATACACGTTCGTTTCACCACTCCCTCTGGACAGGCTGTTACAGATATACGTAGAGAAGAAATACGTGTTTTGGCAGAGGGAAAGTCGCAACAGGTGCGACGGGTGATGTACCCGGATGAACCCTTCGACATCGGGTTGTTAATGGACGTGAGTCCTAGCAAAGAAGAAGCAGTTGACAGTATCCGCCACGATACGGCACGGTTTGTCTCTTTTTTTCCACTTCAAAACCCAATAATGGTGTTGACCTTTGATAGCCAAGTTTATGTGGACTGCGATTGGACAACCGATCGAAAAAAGGTGGATGAGGCCCTCTGGGAGTTTGGTTTACATAAGCCTGGTGGATCAACAGTCCTGCGCGAGGCGGTGGTGCTTGCAGTGGAACAGAAATTCCTCCCGCGAAAACCGCGGACGGCCATGATTCTTTTTAGCGATGGAGTAGATACAGGAAGCGGGCAGGTCAGTGAGAAAGAATCTCTTGAGGTTCTCAAGAAGTCTGGTGTCTTAACCTACTGTGTCCAGCACTTCTCATTCGCTTTTCATCGCAAAGTTCACTACCCAACTCCTCGCTCACCTCGAGACATTCAATCCATCCCAGGTACAACCGGCACCAAGGTTGGACCAATCTTTGTGGGTCGAGGCAGGACATCGGAGCGGGATTGGGCGGAGTACAAGGTAAAAACAATTCATGAAAACGCCGTAAACTACTTGAGACAACTGGCCCAGGCAGGAGGTGGTCTGCACTTACAACTGGCAACAATTAACGAACTTGGAAAGGCTTACGACAAAATTGCTGAAGAGTTGTCCCAGGTTTACACGATCTCCTTCATTCCTTCACACAAGAGGGGTGAGCGGTTTCATTCTATCCGTGTAATGTCGACACGGGATGGCGTCATTACCCGCTACCGGCCTGCTGGATATTGGGCCGCTCGGTAGAAAAATATCAGGTTGTTCGAGAATTTGTTCGGGGGCGTGTGGATCCCCTGACATTTCGTAGGGTCGAGAAAGGGGAAAACCATGAACATGAAAAAGGTGATCCTGCTTTGTTTTGTGGCCGTAGGGATCAGTGGTTTGAGCGCAGGAGGTCAGGCAAGCAAAGAAGATAAATCCGTGACGGTCGCCTATTTCTATAAGGTCAAATGGGGCTATCAGGATGAATTCATCAGGCTTTATAAGAAAAACCACTATCCTGTTCTGAAAGCTCAAATCAAGACGGGACGGCTGCTCGAAGTCAGGGCTTATACGCCGCGTTTTCACGGTGACGGCCGAAGTGATTGGAACTTTATGAGCGTGCTGGTTTTCAAGAGTTGGGAGGCAATGGGCGATACCTCGCAACAGGAAGGAATCATTAGAGAGCTCTTCCCGGATCAAGAAACGTTTCGTCGCGAGGAGCAGCGCCGTTTCGAATTGCTGGAGGCGCATTGGGACGT
>JALLOM010000014.1 GCA_027717865.1 Acidobacteria bacterium AH-259-O06
CAAAGAGGTGGGTCTCCCTATGGGGAGAACTAAGGTGCAGCGAGATTACCAACGAGATGATCCAGAGATTCGTCCTGGAGAGAACCAAAGTATCGTTACACACTGCCAATAAGGAAGTCCGCTTGCTTCGAGCAACCTTTAACTTCGGCAAGAAAAAGAAATGGATAACCAGCAATCCCGTGGATGGGATCGACTTTTTTCCGGTGGACAAGCGACCCACGTACATTCCAAACCTAGAGGATATTGAGAAGGTGATCGCTCAAGCTAAATCCGACAAATGGTTAAAGGCAAGATTTCCTGACACTCCTGACTACCTAGAAACGCTCCAGGACACCTTTGGGAGAATCAGCGAGATCAACAGACTGGAGTGGACGGACGTGGACTTCGGCCAGAAATCTCTTGTCTTGTACACTCGCAAGATAGATGGAGGGTTGACTCCAAGAGAAGTCCGAATGACGGAAAGGCTCTACGAAATTCTCTCACGCAGATATGCGGAACGAGATAAGTCAAAACCTTGGGTGTTTTGGAATCCTCGCACAGGTAGGCCCTACAAGGATCGAAAAAAGTTTATGAAGCGTCTGTGTAAGAAGGCTGGAGTGCCGTACTTTCGATTTCATCCGATTCGGCATTCAGGTGCGTCAGTCATGGACAACAACAACGTCCCAGCGGGTGCAATCCAGAGGATTCTAGGACATAAGAACAGGACCACGACGGAAATCTATCTGCACGGTCTGGGGGAAGGTGAAAGAGAAGCCATCGAAACGTTTGAGGCCGTGAGAGAGAAAAAAGTCTCACACAGGCGTGAGATAATTCCACCGAAACCCTTGACGCGCCCGTAGCTCAGCCTGGACAGAGCAACGGACTTCTAATCCGTAGGTCGCAGGTTCGAATCCTGCCGGGCGCGCTCTTTTTTTTCTTTCCTTCGCAAAACACCCCGCCCTACGAAGGTGTAATATCCAGCGTTGATGTCATTCATTCGCAGACGCCATTTCGATCCTTATGGCGTCTTCCTAGTGAATTCGCTCATTCGCACCCAGCGAGCCAGCGCCGATGCTACCTCGAGCTGCGTGAGCGCAGTGATTACCACAGCGTCGGGGACGCTGTGAAGGAAGTCCTCGCGGCCAGCAGATTCTTTCATCGCTCCCAAATTGGTCCCAAGTCTGCTTTACCTTGAAGTTTTACAACAATTTCTTTACCATAACAGGATGGCAACTGTTAGCACGAAGGGCCAGATTACAGTCCCTAAAGCGCTTCGGGAGAAGCTTGGATTGCGTGCGGGCACGCGGTTGGAATTTCACATTGAGGAAGGAAAGCTGGTGGCTCAAAAGGTTGTGGAGAAGGATCCTTTTGAGACTTGGGTGGGTCGGGCAAAGTCCCGTTCCAGCAAAACAACCGATGAGATTGTCAATGAGCTGCGCGGAGGCCCTCCTGAGAGGTGGGTGCGAAAGCACGCTAAAGAGCGACGAAAAGCTTGATTACGGCCGTTGACAGCAACATTCTGATCGATGTCTTGATCGAGGATCCTGTTTGGGGGGAACGTTCGCATCAAACCCTCATCCAGGCGGCGGCCGAGGGAGCTCTTGTCATTCACGAAGTTGTAGTCGCCGAGATCGCTTCGTGCTTTGCTACACAAGCAGAGCTCAAAGAAAGTCTGGACGAAGTCCCCATCCGCATTGCTGAATCCTCGCTGGAAACTGCGTTCGCCGCGGGCAAGGCCCACCAGGAGTATCGACGTCAGGGCGGGCGGCGGGAGCGGATGTCTGGCCGACTTCATCATCGGGGCCCACGCAAGCCTAAGCGCTGATCGTCTCCTCACGCGTGATCGCGGGTACTATCGGACCTACTTTCCAGACTTACAGCTCCTGGAGCCCTGAGGGCTCGTTCGTCCCGATCTTTGTTCTCGGTACCCCTGGGTAGTTCGGCAGTCTAGGCAAGGAAGCACTTTGCGGTCCGGAATCGGTCGCATTCCAGGCATCGTCAGGGGTTGCGGGCAAAAGTTTTTGGCCCACGCGTGTCGAGTATCAGTACGTTCACCGTTGTTGACCCGCTACGAACAACCATGCCGCTTCCGGGCTTGCTTCCCGTAATGAACGAACAGCCCTCAGTGTAGATTGACTCGTTTGTGGGTTCACCGCGCCCGTTCGGCTGGTGTGTGTGTGAAAATCCTTCCAAAATTTGCCAAAATCGAGAAAATCGGCAAAAATCTGCTAAACGCGAGAACTGATTGAAGAACTGTGTCGGTTCGCGCGCCACGAGTCCTTCGACGAGAAACCTCTCCCCGAACTGGACTCTGAAGCAATCGACTTCAGAGCAACTTCCGAGTTGTTTGCACGTGTTCTGAAGCTGAAGCGCTCCGATTTGCGAAACTTGAGGTTGACGACACTACATCAAGGGCGCGAAGTTCCCACCTTGGGCGGTCTCATACTATTTGGAAAAGACCGCCATAGTTTATTTCCAGACGCGTGGGTTCAGGTCGGCCGCCTTGCAGGAAATGATAAAAGTCGTATTTTGTCTTATCTACTTTTGGTACGTTGTTTCGCATAGCAAAAGACCCTGTCTGGCGGGCTTTGTAGAGATAAGAGAGAGCACTGTCAAAAACTTTTGGTATATCCGATATTCTTGAAAACCCTCCAGAAGTGGTTTGGGCTTCAACGAATATGGTCTTATTGAGAGGGAGTTCGATGACCTTGGAGATCAATTATGCGCAGCACCAGTATGACGAAAGGGAAGCTTTCGCCGTTTGTGGCGTTCTTTGAGTATCATAACTCGTCTATTTTTTTGGGGGAGACTACAAACAAGAGATTTGAATAGAGGATGACTGCGAAAAACAAGATCAACAAATTGGTGCGGAGAAAAATTCGGGAGCTGCGAAAAGCCAAGGAGATGAAGATCCGGGAGATCGCCACTCGAGCGGGAATGCCTTACAGCTCCTATGCCTCCATGGAGTCCGGTTTTTATAACATTAAGCTGGACAACCTCTTCCTGATCCTCGGTGCGCTCGACGTTGACATTCGCGAAGTTTGGCCGCCCGAGACAGTAGCGTCGCAAGTCGCTGAGGCTAAGCTTTACTTACAGAGAATTCAGCAGTTTCGGCTCGGCGAAATTATTTCCCTGTCTGAGGCTGAAGGGGCTGCGCTCTTCGTTGTGAAAGGTCAAAAGTGCAGGATTTTGCTCTACCAGGGACTGAGTGATTTTCTGTTGGATCGGTTGATTTTTTACCTAGAAGATGGATTGTCCTACCAGCATGGGATCTGGTTTCGCAAGGACTCTTCCGGGAAAACCTTCCACTTCTTTCTCAAAGGCGAGAGCTGTCCGGATTTCTTAGCAAAGCTGATTAGGAAATACCTGGCTTTGTGGGTCGAGATTTACCGCGAGGCCTAACCCAATTCGATTTTCTCCAGTCTTCGAAACAACGCAAGTTCCAATCCGGACAGAAAGCGCAAATCATTGCGACTACACAACAGGCGTGCCTTCAGCTGCATCACAAAGTAGCTCAAAAAGAATGCGGCCGCTAAAATAAGCGAACCCGGGCCGAGCTTCCTGGAACGCAGCAACGCCATTACATCTTCCCTTAGATAGCTGGAGAAATCCAGGAAAACACGCCGGCGGGATTTTGGCTCCTGGAGAAGCAAACGAACGTCTGGGGCTTCGATTAGCCGGAGAATGTGAGCCAGGTGGAGCTCCAGGCGCTCCAAAAGACGGATCTCCGATTCATCCCATCGCAGCGACGAGAACTGAAGATAAAAAAGACACCCTCCCAGAACGACAAGAACCGCCGTTGCATAGAGCAGAAAGACTGATGAAGCATCGTTCATCTTCGATTTAGGAGAACCCCTTTGAGAACCTGGTATAGTTTTCGATTTGCCGCTTCCATTCGATGCTGGTAGGAGGGATCAAGATAAGCAATTGGGCGATATTCCCATAATGTAGAGTGAACACAATCAGCGACACAAGGTAGATGAACCGTACAAAGAACCAGAAGAACTGGGATGATGATTGAGCAAAGGCGAATCCGATGAAATTGATGGCCTGACAGCCCACGATCAAGAACAGCCCCAATAGAATTCCTTTCAAATTCTGCCCCAAATCGATCTCCGCTCGAGCATATATCGCCTTCTGGCAAACCAAGAGGCACAGCACCATTTGAAGAAACAATGTCAAGATGTGGTACGAATAGAACAAACTCCATCCTTTCAGTGAAAGAGCCCCCCAGGCCACGGGCAACGTTAGTACACCTGCAATTATGGCTAAGCGAAAAGAGTTTCTCCAAGAAGTTTTGGTATGTCCGGTAATTCGCCGGTAGATGTCCCACAAGATCCAGATTTGCAGGAGTGGCATCAAGAAGGTGGGAAGGGTGTAGGCATGGTAGTAGTAAGCGGAGCTTTTCCCGAACGTCAACGCCACCATCCTCCGCAGCAACGAGACTGTTAGTTGAAATCCCACGTAGCCGTACAAAACTGGATACGCGGCGAGCATTCTGTTCCTTATTCCCCGGAGCAGAATTACAACAATTAGGATCTCACCCGTCAGCCAAATTATTGAAGTGGAAGACATTGCGAGAAAAAAGACTAGCCGAGGTTGCGAAGCAGATCAAGCCTTTCCAAAAAATCAAGGTTTTTTAGAGTAACCAAACATTAAACCCCTTCCTTTTCGGACATTCCAAAAACCGTTCGTCCCTTCCCCTTTGGCCATCACAATCCACTGCCATCCATTCTGAGAAAGGAGGGGATGATGTTTTTTCGGTTTTTTCTGTTTTTTTCACTAGTGACCCTATGGGCTGGCTCAGTGTCTAAACAGCCCATCAATGACAGTGCTCTACCGCCGAGCATCGAGGTCAGCACCAACCTTTGTTGTGGTGCCGGCGATCCGCCGGACCCACCACCTGACACCGGAGACGACGACGACGACGAATAAGCACTTGGTTGGGGGCAGACGTGGGAGCGCCTGCCCCTGGTGCTTATTGAATTTCCACAATCTCGTTGGAAAGTGCAGTGCGGATTTCCCTTGACTTCAGGCATTAGTGTGGTTCACGGATATCTTTCCGTTCTGAGGGTCCCCCCACAAGCCGCCACGCCGCACTCGGTCCACACATCCACACGGCAATTGCTCTTTTAGAACAACCTTTTTAAGCATCGTCCATGCCCCGACAAGCCAAAAGAGGGAGAACTCAGTTCAGAAATGGGTCGCTTTGGCGAATCCTAACTGTGCTGTGTGCTCTGATTGCTGGAAATCCCTGTTTGGCTAAGGAAAAAGAGATCGCAACTCAACAGGAGGGTCAAAAGAGAAACATTCTGCCGATCTTTCGCATCGAAAAAGCGTCCACAGCACCGGTCATTGACGGGATCCTGGAGGACGAAGTCTGGAAGCCTCCTCCTCTGGAGTTGGGAGACTGGATCTCTTACGACCCTTTATACGGTGAGACAATACAACAGCGCACTCAAGTATGGGTGAGCTACGACGGCAGACATCTGTACTTTGCCTTCCGGTGCTTCGACCCCGAGCCCTCAAAGATCAAGACGACCGTCAGTCGCCGTGACAACATGTGGAAGGACGATTGGGTAGGGCTTAGCCTGGACTCCCTGGGCAGCGGTCAGGGCTCGTACGATATGTTTGTCAATCCCAGCGGGATCCAGGGCGACATCCTCACCAGCAGTGCCTCGGGCAAGAAGCTATCTTTCGACTGGGTATGGGACAGCGCGGGAAAACTCGACGACCAAGGTTACAGCGTCGAGATGCGTCTTCCCCTTCAGAGCATCCGCTTCAAAAGCGGCAGCGAGGCACACATGGGGATTTTGTTCTGGCGCAGGGTCAGCCGTTTGGGAATATCCGTCTCCTGGCCGGACATCCCTCCTGGTGGCCAGTGGGTCTTTGGCCGTCATGCCACCTTGCTTTTCGACAACCTAAGACAGCCGGCGATGCTTGAATTCATCCCCAGTGTGACCTATTCGTTGAACCAGAGCCGAGCCACACCGCACAAGTGGGCCACGCCCGACTCGATCGGGGAGGCCGGGCTAAGTATGAAGTGGGGTATCACTTCATCGATCACGCTTGAAGGCACTATCAATCCCGATTTTAGCCAGGTGGAGAGTGACGCTTTTCAGATAGAGGTCAACCGGCGTTTTCCCATCTTCTTCTCCGAGAAGAGACCTTTTTTCATGGAGGGAATGGGAATCTTCGATTTAGCCGGCGCACTCGGTCGTGATAGCAATATGAGGGCCGCCGTTCATACACGTCGCATCGCCGATCCCAGCTTTGGGCTCAAGGCTTCGGGAACCGTGGGGCGACTGACATTCGGTATCTTGTCGGCCTCCGACGAAGCGCCTGGGCGGGTTTTCAACGCTACCGAGGCCAATCCCTACCTGGGAAAAAACAAGTCTTTTAACGTGGCCCGTGTTCGCTTCAGCCTGGGAGCTTCACAACATGTGGGCGCCATCTTTACTGATACCGAATTTGCCCGAGGGCACAACCGCGTGGCTGGAGGCGACCTCAGCTTTCGCTTGGGCCAGCAGCAGCAACTCAGTGGAGCTGTTCTCCAATCCGGGGTTGTCTCGCCCGATGGAGGCGTCAGTAAGAGCGGTCTTGCTGCACAAACTTTGTATGTTTATAACACCAAGCGGTTGGAAGTGTTCAGCCAGTTTGAACACTTCGACCAGGATTTTCAAATGGACACCGCCTTTTACAACCGTACAGGGATCACCAACGCATGGCTATACATGGGTGTTAGCTTTTATCCCGACAAGGAAAAGCATCCCTGGTTGAAGCGAGTGATCCCCCTCTTTTACACTCAATACGGACATGACCAGGCAGCCGGCGGAAACGAGTCATTGGCGCTCCTAGGTCTCATGCTGAGGTTTACGCGACAGGGTTTTCTGCGCATCGACTATGGCAAGGGAAAAGAACCCTGGGCCGGCAGGATTTTTCGAAGAGACGCCACCCGCATTATGGGAGGCGCTCAGCTAACCAAGTGGCTCAACATCGCCAGCTGGTCCCGTCTTGGTTATGCTGTCTTCTATGATCCGAGCAACCCTTTCCAGGGGGAATCTCGATCGCATTCTTTCAGAGTTTCCTTACAGCCGAACACAAAAATCAGCCAGGGTATTTCCCTACAACACGTCGGCTTTCGCCGGGCTGTGAGTGGAGAACCCGTCTTTTCAGTGAATATATGGGACTCCCGGACTACCTACCAATTTAACGCACACTTCTTCTTGCGGGCCATTTTAAGAATTGACAGTGCAAGAAAGCGAGCTTTAACGGATTTTTTGGCTTCCTACGAGCTCGTTCCTGGAACCGTGGTGTATGCCGGCTATGGTTCGCTGATTGAGAAACGAACCTGGAGCAATAACGCCTGGTTGGACGGCGAAGGTGACTATTTGACTACCAAGCGTGGTTTCTTCTTCAAAGCCTCGTATCGGTGGCAATAGAATCTAAATGGTCGGCTAATGAATTCGATCCGAAGAACTTGCGGGCATTCCGGCGCCAGTACCCGGAAGGAGAGAATTACGTCATCGCGAGGCCTGACAACGCTTCCGAGTTGATCAGTTATCGGAGAAGACATACGGATGTGCAGTCAAATTTGAAGAAACTCTCGACCTGGGCTGCGATGGCAGCTGAATGAGGGTTTCGGGATTGAAATAGTGATTATGCTTATTTTCTGTTATCCCACAGGAAGCCGGTTCCATCCCCGTTACTGTCCTGCCATCCATAAAACAGGAGTATATCCCTGGTAATTCCTCTCACACTCTGTGACACGAATTTGATATTCTGATATTTATGCCCTATTACTGGGGTGAGATCTTTACTCAGTTTCCAGTTTTCTCCGTTATCATCTGAAACCCACTCCTGTACCCTGTCCCCCCATCCGTAACGCTCCATTTCTTCCTCCGAAATATTCTCACCTTCACCAGTTACCAGGTAAGCCTTAAACAATCCGTCCTCACTTCTATGCAGATGACAAGCATTGAAAGGGTGCGATGTAGGGGCGATTGCTGTTTTCACCCATTGATCATTCTGACGCCTCACGAAATAGAACCGGCACTTATACGGTGTTTCATCCGATACAGGAAGCAGGAAATAAGGCTGATCATTCTCATCCAGGTATATAGAAGGCCCGACAGCCACAACTCGCTCTTGCGTATCCCAAATCAGGCATTCCCGATCGGCAGCCGCTTTATTCACAGGGGACGCGAGTTCCTTGCCGTTGTAATTAAAGGCTTTCCCGGACGGAAGATCGACTTTGAGATAGTAGAGGTTATACCGCTGTGTGTGATCCGTTAGCATGCTATTATACCTGGAATTCAGGACCGGTTCTTCAACCTTCCAGATAAAAGCCACATGCAGCATCCTGCCATCTTTGCTCACATGCGTGGTGTGATATGACCCAGCATGATCCGCCAGCAATCCATCTTGCGGCTCAGTGTTGAGATCAACCAGGGAATTATTAGGACCAACCCACGTCCTGCCCCTATTGGAAGAGATGCGGTATTTCCATGAACCAAGATGACCGCCCTGGCGAAAGTATATGAGAGTCTTATTGTCATGAATCTGATGAACCTTAGGGTAAGACAAAGTGTCGGAAACAGCAGAACCTTCCTGCCATTGAGTTATATCTCCTGGCCTCTTGGAAATCAGATGGACTCCGGCTGAAACGTGGCAGCCAAACAAGACATGCACATAACCTTTGCTGTCAACCCATGTAACCGGCGCATAATGGTGATCCTTTTTATACTTCTTAGCGTCCACCTGATCTTCCATGCCAGTGAGCAGCATAAAAGGCTTCAAAAACCTGCGACTTTCCAGATCATACGATATGATGTAGGGAAAACCTTTGTGCCCTCTCCACACGATATAGACGCTCTTCTCATACTCCACTGCTTGGGGGTACATCCGGTTATCGTAGAACATCTTCAAGGCGCCGTTGTCAGCAAAAGGAATTGCCTGGGCAAAACCTGCGCAGCACTGGACAATCAGAACACAAAAATTCAGACTCCAAAGAAATAATTCCCGAGTTCTTTTCCTTTTCATTTTCGCGGGCTTCCAGATTAACAATTTCGCTGTGATATCTATTTAACCGACATCACCCATATTAGCAGGCTCCAAACTGAAGTGGGAGTCACTCCGCCGTGGGCACGAGGCGCTTGCCGTCGGGGGTGATGTCGTAGTCCGGGTAAGGGAACAGCCATCATCTTGTTCCCATTGCGATAGAAGAGCTCCCGTCCGTCTGGGGACCGGCGCGGTAAACCGTCTCCCTCACTTGAAATCTGCCACTTGCCGCCGGGGCCGGGAAAGGGCCGGACATAGATTTCCATCCGCCCCGACTCGTTGGACATGTATGCGATCCAGCGGCCATCGCGAGAAAACTCTGGATAGACTTCAACAAAGCGTGTGCGCAGGAAGAGTTCCGGCTTTCGGTCCCCTTCGAGGGGCAGCACCCAGATGTCCCAAGTGGTTTCGGGGCGCTCTTCATGAGTGGCAAAGACAGCGAGCCAAATCCTCCGCCTCGCCTGCCATCCAGGAAAACCGAGTTTACCTTCGCACCCGCAGCGCCTTCTACAGTCACTTCTTCAAAGACAGCGAGGAGAAGGAACGAAGCCTTCCTTCTCGTTAGAGAAAAGCCTTCTGGAGAGAACTGAGGAATTGGATTCCCGGGATCGCCTTTTCGCTCAGCCGCTCATCGTTGGTGATGAAAAGATCCACCCGGGCCTGCGCAGCACAAGCCAGTTGGATTGCGTCGGGAGGCCGAATGGTGCGGTCCTGGCGAATCTCAGCATAAATGCGTGCGGCCTCTTCATTGAACGGAATCAGAACTGTACCCATCCTCAATGCCTCTTCGTACTTTTCCCGCAGTGGTCTGTTTCCCGCTTCCACTGGCTTGACCAGCACCTCACCGAGCGTCAGCGTCGAGGTATAAAGCTGATCGCCACGGCGCAGCATGCGCTTGCGCAGGGTGATGACGCGCTCGGAAAGCTCCCGGTAGTCCTCCATCAAATAAACAAACAGGTTCGTGTCCCAGAAAATCCGGCTCACGACCAATCCTGGCGCAGCCGGCTTACATAGCTATCCGGATCCTCGCCCGCCCAGATCTCTTTCCCCAAGCCGCGCAGCCCAAGGATGGGGTCGTTGTTTTCGGCGGCGGCTTCGGTCAGCGTGTATCCCGAGGAATACCAGTCCACCAAGCAGTGGTACTCGGCCGGGATTTCCTCTTTCGCCGGGACGATCTTTGCGCCCTCGCGGGCAGGGTGGTAAACATCCCCTTTTCGGAAAAGGCGTCGCCTCATCCCAGCAGTTTCGACAAGCATGCGATAACGCCCAGGATTCGGGGATCGGTTGGCAACACAGTGTTGCACCGCGTGGACATAAACTCCAGGACGCAGCTCTCCTCCGATCCCTTCAGTCTTTGCTCGTTCAACGATTTCTTTGACGGTGAAATCCGAGCGGTCAGAGTTCTCGCGGTGCAGCAAGGCAGCAGCGATCCATACCTCATCGGCTACCTTGACAGCACGTCTTTTAAGCAACTTCATTTGGCCTCTGAAAGTAAATACCTTGCTACTTAGTATACCATGTATACAAGAATGAAGTTAGTGCACTTTTGGGAGCGTCAGTTTCTTGAAACCCGGATGCGGAACTGCCAGGGAGGTTTCGCAGTCTTTTTCCTGGCCTTTTTAGCGGCGAAATCGATCAGAGTTGATCTCATATTTTTTGACTTTGTATCCTACAATCCGCTCGGTCGTGTTCAGGAGCCTGGCCGCTCTGGCACGGTTGCCGCGTGTGGTTTTCAAGGCATCCTGAATAAGGTCTTTCTCGTAGGCAGCTACCGCTTCCGGAAGAGAAATGCTCATGACGGTGCCGGATGCCTCTGCGGTCTGGAGCGTCGGCGGCAAATGGTACCCGTGAATGACGTGGCCGTCACAAACCAGCACAGCCCGTTCGATCGTGTTCTCCAGCTCACGAACGTTGCCAGGCCAATGATAGCTCATCAACATATCAATGGCAGGGGTCGAAATTCTCTTAATGTTCTTGCTATGTTCAGTGGCGTATTTTTCTAGAAAATAGTCAGCCAACAACAGAATATCCGGTTTTCGCTCCCTCAAAGGTGGAACAAAAATCGCGAAGACATTCAGTCGATAATAGAGGTCCTCACGAAAGATCCCCTCGGCCATGGCTTGTTCCAAATCCTTATTGGTTGCCACTATTAATCTGACATTAACCTTGATGGTTTCGGTCCCACCCAATCGCTCGAACTCTTGCGTTTGAAGCACCCGTAACAACTTCACTTGTGTGAGAGGATTCAGTTCTCCAATTTCGTCAAGAAAGAGAGTGCCTCCGTGAGCCAACTCGAACCGTCCTTGTTTTCGAGACTGGGCACCGGTAAAAGCTCCCTTCTCATAGCCGAACAGCTCGGACTCGACCAAGGTATCGGGTAAGGCTGCGCAGCTAACCTTAATGAAAGGCTTCTTGGCTCGGAGCGAATTGTAGTGGATGGCGTAGGAGATTAGCTCCTTGCCCGTTCCCGACTCTCCACGGATCAAAACGGTGGTGCTTGTACGGGCAACCTGAGCGACCTGCTCATAGACCTGTTTCATCCCACTGCTGGTGCCAATAATATTGGAAAAATCATAGCGGTCCTTCAATTCCTCCACCAGCTGATTGCGCTCTTCCAAAAGGCGTTTTCTCTCAGCCTCAATCAGGCCATCGATCCTCATGGTCTGGGTAATCATCGACGATACCACGCTGAAAAATTTAAGCGCTCGATCGTAATTGCGGGTGTCCTCGAAGAAAAGGTCAAGGCCAAGGGCGCCTACTGTCTCAGCATTGCCAAAAATGGGCACGCAAATAAAAGTCAGCTCTTGTTTCTTGAGTTCCTTTCTTTGATCAGCGCGGTTCAAAAACAAGGGTTCACGGCTGACCTGAGGCACCACGATCGGCTTTCCACTTTCTACCACGCGCCCCGTGATCCCTTCGCCCAGGTGGTAGCGAGCCCGCCGGCCAATAGGGGTAAGACCGTTTGCTGCCTCGATGTGAAGTTCTTTCGAGTCCTCCTGGAGCAAAGTCACGGCACTTCGAATCACGCCCTGGCGGCGTTCCAGAATCTCCAGAACCCGATGCAGGGATTCCTTCAGATTTGAACTCTCCAGGAGAACCTGATTAATCTCCAGCAGCGTGTTGAGTCCTGCCACCTCCACTGTCCCATCCGTCGACAGGAGGTGATTTACACTCCTCACACCCAATTTACGAGGTAGCCTCATTTCTGACTTGCCTTGGGGGCCGTGTCTTTAAAGTTTATTTTTTGGAACCAAAAATTAAATTTTAAAGACACGGCCCCCACCGCCCCTAGGTCGTGTAGTAGAGCTGGGGAGGGATTTCGAGCTTTTCGCCCTTGGCAATGGACTCATTCCCTTTCAAAATCGCCACGGCCGCGGCCATGCCATTGGGCCCATCGCAGAGATTGGGTTTACCATTGCGGATTGTGGCACAGAAACCTTCGATCTCGTTCTGATAGCCCCTGAGGGCACTGAAGCCGGTCGACGCCCCTGAAATGTTAGAACCAGCAGCATCTCTAGCCCGACTCTCCGAGGCCTGCATCACCGGTCCACCAGCAGCGGACTCTACTTTTAACTCCGTGGCTTCTTTTGCTCCACCTTCGTAAAAGAGCATGGCTTCTTTTTCGCTACTGAGGATGATCGTGCCTTCGGTCCCCATGAACTCTTCATAGTAATGATCCAAGGCGTTGGACTGGATGGAGGAGTAGGTCACAGTCAGGCTATCCGGATATTCATAAATCAAATAGACGTGGTCCTCCACTTCGCGGCTGTCTTTGTAACGATAGATGCCACCAGAGCCAAATACAGACTTGGGTACCCGTCCCGAGAACCAATTCACGACCTGCAGCTGATGGCTTCCCAGCTCTGCCATCAAACCTTGCGAATACTTGTTGTAGAGTCTCCAGTTTTTCAAGTGCTCCAGGTCCGGGTAGCCCCAAGGGCTTGGATCAAAGTCAACATCGGGAACCCTTCTACGCCAGTCTCCGTTGCGATGCCACAGGGCTCGTACATGGTAAACGTCACCAATGACACCGCCATCGATCAACTGCTTGGCCTGGCCATAAAGGGGACTATAGCTGCGCTGGTGACCGATCTGCAGATTCCTCCGTGCCGATTGGGCCGCCTCGATCATGCGGCGGCAGCCCTCAATGCTGTGTGCCATCGTCTTCTCGCAAAACACATGCTTGCCGGCCTGGAGGGCGTCCACAGCCATCGAGTCATGCAGCCACAGGGGCGCAGCAATCAGAACGGCCTCGATATCCCTGCGCTCCAACAGCTTTCTGTAATCTGTGTAACTTTCCGCACGAGGGTCGTGCACTTTGCGTGCTATCTCCAGACCTTTTTCCAGGTTCTGGGGGAAGATGTCACAAACTGCCACCAGACGGATGTGGCTCGGCGGGCTATTTTCCATGAGAACCCGGCCCTGCCCGCCGGGTCCGATGATGCCGGCGCGCACCGGCGTCATTCCACTTGCCTTCCAAACCAGTGCTCCTGCTACCGGCATGGCAGCCACCGCCTTGATGAAATTCCTTCGCCCTAGCTTTCTTTTTTCTTCCGTCATTGCCATAGTTTCTCCTGACTGTCTTTTATTTTATCAACTATAATTCAGCCATCTGCCCATCTTGTGATTTTCGTCCGGCCCTCCATCGGTCAATCAATATGTCCAAACCCGCCATATGACCAGTCTGAAAAGAAAGAACCACCAGCAGCGCAAAGGCCTCGAGGAGAGTTTTGTTGACGTACAGCTCCGTTCCTTCCGCCATCTCCACTATGAAGCCCTGATACGCTAAGGGCGGAGCTGCAAGATAGAACAGCATCAAGAGAAAAAATCCGCCCATTGCAGAAGCTTGGCTGAAGAGCCCTATCATAAGAAAAAGGCCCAGAATCATCAGGCCCCAAATTGTAATGGCATCCGCTAGGCCCAGCAGTGGTGGACTTTGCGCGATCCCGTGAAACAAAAAAGCAAGTGGACCCGAGGTAGCCTGAAGATATCCTTGCGAAGTCCAATCCACTGCCTGAAGCTTCCCAAAGCCCTGATAAAAGAGATGCCATCCAACCGAAAAACGCAGCAGCACGAGAACAAACTGCTGCCCTGAGGAAAGTGTATCACTACTTGGATTCACAAATAAACCTCCAAATCTTCAGGCACCAAGCCGAAGCTGTGGTATTGAAGTGGAGCGTCATCGGCTGATTTAGGCACGATCAACGCTCCTACTTCTGGATTTCTCTTGCAGTAGTTGTCGATCTCTTCGGGACGCATGACGAAGAAAGCCGTTGAAAGCGCATCGGCCTGCGCGGCCATTTTGGCGAACGCCGTCGCACTGACATTCAAATCAGCAGGGTAACCCGTGCGCGGATCAATGATGTGGCCATACCTTTTGCTGTCTGAGATGAAGTACTGTTGTCCTGTTCCTGATGTCGCCATTGCCTGATCATGCAAACGAACCACCGCAAGATCGCGATTTTGCTCCAGCGGATGACGAATGCTAACCTGCCACCCTGAGCCTGCATCCCCGGAGGGTGCGTTTCCTATGGCGAGAAGACTGCTGTAGCCGGCATGCAGCAGTGCCTGGCCCAAACCAGCGCCTTTCAGTATCGTCGCCGCCCGGTCCAGCGCATAGCCCTTACCGATGCTTCCCAGGTTAAGCTCGAGATCCTTGCAGCGAAATAATATTGAGTGCTCAGCCGGGTCAAGATCCAAAAAGGCAGACCCTACCGAATGGAGAGCTCGATCAATTTCAACCTGCTCGGGAACCCGTCCTTGCCGGGCAAAAAAACCCCAGCAGCGGGACAGCGGACTCGCGGTCATGTCGAAAGCCCCCTGGGTTTCCCGGTATAAATCAATACCGAGACGCAGCAAAGAGAAAAGGCCTTCTTCGACTTCGACCGGCCGATTTTGAGCTTGCCGGTTTATGGCTGAGATCTCACTATCCTGGCGAT
The DNA here is from genome assembly GCA_027717865.1 of Acidobacteria bacterium AH-259-O06. Lineage (GTDB taxonomy): Bacteria > Acidobacteriota > UBA6911 > RPQK01 > JADFOI01 > JALLOL01. Next base: position 14,979 of record JALLOM010000014.1, read on the forward strand.
AAACGCTCATCTGGCGTTCCAATCGCTGGACCTCATCCAGCGCACGGTGGACTCCGCCAATCTTTAATCTGTGGGAGGCCGGGAAAAAAATCTCAAACTGGCACGCCATCGCCGGCCGACCCGCCCGAATCAGCTGGTCTTTCTCTGGCCTTTGCCGGGGCTGTGCAAAAGCGATCGAGGCTCCTAAGGTGGAAGTCCACGCTTTTGGCTGAAGAAAAGTCCTTCGACTGGTTACCTTTTTTGGCAATGATCCCTCGCGAGGTTTCAGATTATCCCAACCAGCTGGGGCAAGTTCAATCCAAATTCTGCTTGCCGGCCGTTCCCTTTGTCTCACGTTTCCATTCCAGCGTCTGAAGAATCCCACGAATGTAGCCGATGGCGTGGGCTGCCGTCGCACCAGAATCAGGCTCATAGTCGAACGGTTCTACTGAAACCTTGCCGGAATATCCGTTTCGAACCAGCGCAGCGAAAACCGGCGCAAACTCATCATCTCCTTGTCCGGGGCCGCGCCGGTTACGATCATTGACGTGGATGTGGGCGACCATCCCCCTGGGGAGCCAATGATCGATCAGCTCGGCAACCGACGCATCCTCTGCCAGCCTGGCAGCCTTGGTGTCGATCATGGTACGCAAGGCTGGACTACCAACGGCTTCGACCAAACTGACTGCCTCAGCAACTGTATTGATAAAATTGGTTTCACTCTGCGACAAGGGTTCAATGCAATACACGACATCGGCCGCTTCTGCGTCCGCTTTAATCGCGGCAAAGCTATCCAGGGCGCGCTTCCAGGCTTCAGCCGGGTCATCATCAGGCTCAACCTGACGCTGGCCAGGCGATCCGTGAACCAAGACCTTTCCTTCCAGATCGGCACAGAGCTCAATCAAACGGCGCATCACCTCCACCGTCTGCCGCCTGACCGACGCGTCTCTGCTGTTGATGGACAAGCCTTGCGGGGTGACCAAAAGCCAATGCAAACCCACGATTTCGATACCCGCATCCGCGGCAGCGCGGCGAAGCCTGGCCCGATCAGAGTTACTCAAAAGATGAGGGGTTTCGCCTAAAGTGAAAGGAGCAAGTTCAAGTCCGTCATATCCAAGTCCAGCGGCATAAGCACACTGGGCAGGAAACTCCAACTCACGTAGAACCTCGTTACATAGTGCAATTTTCATTCGGGTTTAAAGAAAATTAATCTTACAATAACTATCCCATGAAAATCGATCTCCAACTCAAGCCGGCAGACCTTGAACCCAAAATCAGAAGGCTGTGGAACTTATCAGCGCGAAAAATCCAGGCCATCGAAAAAAGCAGCCAATCTTCCGAGGGCTCACCCGTTTTCACGGTTCAAGGAAAGTATATGTCCCGCGGTTGGACGGAATGGACGCAGGGCTTTCAATTTGGTTCCTCGATCCTTCAATTCGACGCCACTGGAGACCAGAAATTTCTTGAACTGGGCCGACAGAAGACGTTACAGGTGATGGCTCCACACTTGACACATTTCGGAGTCCATGATCACGGATTCAACATCGTGAGCACTTACGGCAATCTGTGGCGTCTCATGAAGGAAGGCAGGACCGAGGAAAACGAATGGGAACGAAATGTCTACGAGCTGGCCTTGAAGTGTTCCGGAGCGATCCAGGCGAAACGCTGGACAAGCGCCCCCGATGGGGGGTACATCTATTCATTCAACGGCCCTCATTCTCTCTTCGCTGACACGATTCGATCCTTGCGTGTTTTGGCTCTCGGCCACCAGCTCAGCCACGTATTAATGGAGGAAAACGACCGAAAAATCTCTCTGCTGGAGCGCCTTATCCAGCACGCGCGAATGACCGCGACTTACAATGTCTACTACGGGGAAGGGAGGGATGCGTACGATGTGTGGGGGCGTGTGGCACACGAAAGTATTTTCAACCTGAATGACGGAAGCTATCGCTGTCCGAGTTCTCAACAGGGCTTCTCGCCATTCACTACCTGGACGCGAGGATTAGCCTGGATCATGTGTGGCTATGCCGAGGAGTTAGAATTTTTGGACACGTTAGAGGAGAGTCACCTGGCTGCTTTCGGCGGGGAAGAAGAAGTTCAAAAATTCATGCTTCGGGCTGCCCGAGCCAGTTGTGATTTTTATATTGAGAACACTCCTATTGACGGGATCCCTTACTGGGACACCGGGGCCCCTTTGCTTCACAAGCTGGGCGATTATCTGAGGCGGCCTGCTGATCCCTTCAATGAATGCGAACCAGTGGACAGTTCAGCCGCGGCCATTGCAGCCCAAGGATTACTCCGCCTCGGACAGCATCTAAAAAAGAAAGGGCAAAGCCAGGATGGCCATCGTTACTGGCAGGCAGGCTTGAGGGTCCTCGATACGCTCTTTGAGGAGCCTTATCTGAACAAAAATGACGATCATCAGGGACTCATTCTCCATTCTGTCTATCATCGGCCCAGAGCATGGGATTATATTCCTCCCCATCAGAAGGTTCCGTGCGGCGAGTCCAGTATGTGGGGAGATTACCACGCACGAGAGGTGGCGCTTTACGTGCAGCGGGTTGCGAGCAGCGAGACTTATCTGACCTTTTTCGGGTAGAGGGGGGCAGACCTTGAGTTTTTCGTTGTAGGGGTCTGCCTCCCCGATGACAAGGAGAAGTAAATGCCAAAGAGAGTAGCGTTAGTGACTGGAGGAACACGGGGAATCGGCTACGGTATCTCCTTATGTCTTGCCAAAGAGGGCTATGATCTAGCTGTTTGCGGTGTTCGCGATGAACCCTGGGTTTCCGATGTTCTTGCCCAACTTCGGGATGTTGGTGGCCAAGTCCTCTATTGTCAGGCCGATGTCGCCGATGCCGCTGCCCGCCACAAGGTGTTGACCGGCATTCAGGACCGTTTGGGCCGTCTGAATGTCCTTGTGAACAATGCGGGAATCGCACCGAAAGAGAGAAAAGATATTCTCGAAGCTTCGGAGCAAAGTTTCGAGCGGGTTCTTCGCGTTAATTTGCAGGGGCCATATTTCCTCACCCAGGCCATAGCTAACTGGATGGTCCAGCAGAAGAAAAATTCGTCGGATTTCTGCGGCTGCATTATCAATATTTCATCGATCTCAGCCACGGTTGCCTCGCCCAGCCGTGGAGAGTATTGCATCTCAAAGGCAGGTCTCAGTATGGCCACTAAACTTTGGGCGGTGCGTTTAGGGGAGTATGGCATCCCAGTTTATGAGGTTCGTCCTGGCATCATCAGAACCGACATGACATCGGGGGTTCAGGAGAAATACGACAAACTCATCGCCGCAGGATTGCTCTTGCAATCCCGTTGGGGAACGCCAGAGGATGTGGGGAAAGCGGTTGCTGCGCTGGCTCGTGGTGATCTACCTTACTCCTCAGGTACAGTAATCATGGCAGATGGAGGCTTAACGGTGCAGCGACTGTGAGCCTTCACCCCAGTTCGAGGAGGTAGCTTATGCATAAGGTGAGTATTCTCTTTGTGACAATCTTTTTGCTTCCCATCCGCGTAGTTCTACCCGAGGATGCAAAGACGCGCTTCAAAATCGACAGTCATTATCACTACCGGAACACCGCGGACTTTATTGAAAAAACTGTCAAGGAGTACCGCAAATACAACACCATGGCTTGTGTTCTGACCCCGGCCGAAGCGATTGACAAGATAAAGAAGGCGATCGAGCAGTACCCGGGTGTATTCATTGGCTACGGCAGCATAAAACTGGATGATCCACAGGCTCTGGAAAAGATCGATCGATTCTATGCAGCCGGCTTTAGGGGCATCGGAGAGCTATCCCGACCCTTGAAGAATTTTCATAACCCAAGATATTTTCCCATCTACGAGCGCCTTCAACTCTATGGCATGGCAGCTCTGTTTCATACGGGAATTGTGAGCCGCAGAAACCCCGACGTGCCTCAATACAGTTCGATGGACCGAATGCGCCCCGCCTATGTGGATTTAATTGCGCGCCGATTTCCGCGGTTAGTCATCCACACCGCTCATCTCGGTAATCCCTGGTATGAGGAGGCTGCTGAGGCTCTGCGCTGGAACCCCAATCTCTACTCTGATGTCACGGGGTCCTCTTTGCTGAAGAAGGCCAATCATCCCGAGTTCTGGGGAGAAATATTGTGGTGGCGCCCGTCCCTCGCGACTCGACATTCACCCAGCGGCGGAGACCATGCCTTTGGAAAGATTGTTTTCGGAACGGATGAGGGTCCCGAGGGACTCCTGGCCAATATTGAGCGCTTTGAGAAGTTTTTGGAAGCCAACCACGTTCCGGAAGAGGTTCGGGAAAAATGCTGGTCGGGAACTTTTGCCAAAATCCTGGGCGTCACTCCCGGAAAATAGCTCCTTGGGGGGTCAGACCCCCACCCATAGCCTAGCGCTGGACTCGGCCGCTGGCCTCTCCCTTCATTAGGGTTTCCACTTCCTCTACGGTCACCCGATTAAAGTCGCCAGGTACGGAATGTTTAAGACATGAAGCCGCCACGGCAAACTCGAGGGCCTGGTCGTCTCTGCCGTAATTCAACAGACCATAAATCAGGCCCGCTGCAAAGGCATCGCCGCCTCCCACGCGATCGACAATGTCGGTGATCTCATAGTTTCGACTGGTGAGAAACTCTTTACCATTGTGAAGGACGGCTGACCAGGTGTTGTGGTCCGCGCTGTGACTTTCCCGCAATGTGATGGCTTGCTTTTTAAGATTGGGAAATTCGCCGAGGGCTTTTTCAGCTAACATCCGGTATCTTTCTTTTTCTAGACGACCGGCGCTCACGTCCACATCAATCTTAATTCCCAGCGATTTCTGGCAGTCCTCCTCGTTGGCGATGCCTATATCGATATTTTTCACAAGCTCTCGCATGATCTCGGGAGCTGACTTCCCATATTTCCAGAGCTTCTTGCGAAAGTTGTAGTCACAGGAGACCGTGATTTCGCGTTTCCGAGCCATCTGAACCGCCTCCACTGCTAAATGCGCGCAATTTTTACCCAAGGCAGGAGTGATTCCGGTGATGTGAAACCAATCCACTCCATCAAAAATGGAACCCCAGTCAAAATCTTGTGATTGACTTTCTGCGAATGAGGAATGAGCACGATCGTAGAGCACCTTTGATGGTCTCTGATTGGCTCCAGGTTCTAAGAAATAAATTCCCATACGCTCGCCGCTGCGAACGATTTGAGATGTGTTAACTCCCCAGCGTCGAAGTTCTGCAACACAGGCTTCTCCAACGGGATTTGCAGGAAGGGTGGTCAAGAAAGTGACGTCCAGGCCAAACTGGGCTAGTGATATGGCCACATTGGCCTCCCCACCCCCGAAGCTTGCCTCGAAAATTGGTGATTGAAGCAGCTTCTCCTGTCCAGGGGACTTCAGACGCAGCATGATTTCACCAAGAGTCACAACCCTTTTGGCCATTACTTCAATCCTTCGCGCACCTGCTTCACCAGATTGACGGCTTCGCTGACTCGACGAGTGATTTCGTCAAATTGCCTGGCAGCGATGAGCTGCGAACTCACCATCCATGATCCTCCGCAGGCAAGAACCGCCCTGAGAGAAAGGTATTGTCTCAGATTTTTGGCGTTTACACCTCCAGTCGGAATAAATCGAACGGTTGAATAAGGAGCCGAGATCGCTGTCAGGTAAGAAACACCTCCAATTGCCTCTGCCGGGAAGAACTTCAGTACGCTCAGCGCCTTGTCCAGTGCCGCCTCAATTTCTGTGGGAGTACAAACACCAGGAAAAACGGGGATCTGTTGCTCCAGGCAAAAATCCACCACTCGTATATTGAACCCGGGTGCAACCACGAACTGGGCTCCCGCCGATATGGCTTGCTTGGCTTGTTGAGCCGTCAGCACAGTGCCAGCGCCGACCAGCACTGCCGGAAACTTCTCACTGATGGCTCGGATCGCTTGTGCGGCGGCAGCAGTGCGGAAGGTGACTTCTGCACTGGGAAGACCACCTTCGGCCAGCGCCTTCCCTAAAGGAATGGCATCTTCGGCATCGTTAATGACGATGACCGGAACAAGCCCCATTGCTTCGATTCGGTTGGAAATCTCGTTGGACAACGGAAGCTTAGTATACTCACTGGGGCCGTGTCTTTAAAATTCAAATTTTGAGCCTCAAAATTTGAATTTTAAAGACACGGCCCCTCCAGGTTCTGGTAAATGTGCTCGATGTTGGTGTTCACACTCTCCTGAAGCTCTACTTGCGTGCCGAAATAGTGCCGAAACTGCACAATGTTTTCTGCAAGATAGTCACCGTAGCCATGGGCCGCTAACGATTCCAGGGAAGACACCGTAATCGTCTTTTGCAGCTCCCCTACATCTTTACCGGCCCTCTTTCCTCGGGCCACGCGCTCTGTGAGCTCCTCAATGTAGTTGCGCATGTTGGCCATCCGGCTGCGATCTGCATGAACGGGACCATGACCCGGCAAGATCCGGTCAAACTCAAGCCCGGCCACTGCGTCGATCGTGCCAGGCCACTCTCGGGGATAACCGTCGCCGATGTAAGGGAAAAAACCATGAATCAGGTCTCCGGTGGCAACCATACCTTTCTGGGGACAAAGGACAACCACGTCGCCGGCGGTATGGCCGCGGCCGTGGAAACTCAAGTGTAAGTCGTGGGCCTTGTCTTTGATCACATACGAGTCCTCAAACGTGATGGTGGGAAGCTCCAGCGAAAAGTTTTTCATTTCCAACTCGTAAGCCTTCAATTGGCGGATCTCTTCGTCATAGAAGGCCTTCTCGGCGGCGCTCTTTGCTTTGTCCTTGTTTTGCTCGGCCTGACTCACCATCTCAGGTATCTGTTCGAGTTGAGCCTTCAGGCGTGACTCGGTTTCCCGTACCATCAGCCGCTTGGTCGGTTCGCTGGCCAGAATATCCAATTTCGAGAAAGTCTTTCGGTAGGCCGAATTGCCCTGTGCATGGTCCCAGTGAAAATGGGTGTTGACAATGTATCGGACCGGTTTCTCGGTGACTTCCTTGCGGATCTGGGCGATCAAAGCGGCCGCTGCGGATGGCTTCGAATGGGTGTCAACCACAAGCACATCGTTGGCATTTTCAAAGATGGCCGCGTTGCAGTTAATCATGGCAGCCGGCTTCGCCACCGCGCAGTACACGCCGTCCACAACTTTATGGATGTCGAACAGATTGTTGCTTGCGCCGGGAGACTGTGCCCGCGCCAGGACTGCACGGAAAAAGCTCACCTCCAACACTGTAACTCCCGCCAGGCCGGTTCCAAGCAGTGTGCGCAGGAAATCCCTGCGCGTAGGGTGAGTGTTATGAATAGGATTGGTGTGATGATGATGCATGGTGACCCCTTTGTCTTTAGGTGAGGGGTCAGACCTTGAGTTTTTCGTTTTTGCCTCCGAAAATGAAAAACTCAAGGTCTGACCCCCTTTAGCCTCCCTGCCGCTTATTGTGCGCCAATCTTTCGA
>JALLOM010000140.1 GCA_027717865.1 Acidobacteria bacterium AH-259-O06
GATCGGTCATCAGGCGATCACGGCTCTCTTTGTCACCGCGGCCTCCTTTCCGGTTTTCTTCTACGCGCTGCGTAGGACGCTGCGAAAACCCGACTATTCTTCCATTTTGGGCGGAGCACTTGCGATACTTTTCCTGGTTTTGGGAGGGCACCCCCAGTTCATGTTCTATTCCCTGTTTTTCGGCCTCTTGTACGCAGCTTACCTGCTGTTCTTTGTGGCTGATGTCGAGCATAGGAAGCCTTTCGCTCAAAGCGTTTTAGTTACTTATGTGTTAGGTGCCGCTTTGAGTGCTTTCCAGCTGCTGCCGACTTTTGAGCTGACGATCCGGAGCGTTCGGGATCAACTGACTTATGAAGCCTTTGTCGGCCAGTCGCTTCACCCTGCCTCGATGTTCACTTCCTTGGTCTCGACCCGCATTTACCATTTGTTTCCCAATGATACCTCTGAGGCTATGTTCGATGTCGGTCTGCTGGTTTTACTGCTTGCTTTAATCGGAACCTTTTTGGCTTTTCGGAAGGCTGGGTTCTGGATCTTCCTCGCTGTTTTCTCCGCACTTTTGGTTCTAGGTGAGTACTCTCCTCTTGATCGCATCATGTACTACGTTCCTGGTTTTAACCTCTTTCGAGTCTCTTCCCGAAATGGTATCGCTCTCGATTTTGCCATTGCCCTTCTCGCTGCCTATGGTCTTCATGCGATCCAACAAACAAGTCGCCGAGTGTCGGTGGCAAAGAAGTATTTGGCCTTTGTTTTGATCCCATCTACCTACTTTCTTTGTTTCTCTTGGATGGAGGAAAGAATCCACACGGTGCTTTGGCGAGCGGTTAGCAACTCAGGCCAGGCTCTACCCTGGAATTGGGAGACAGTCCGTCACTATCTGATTCCGCTCATTCCAGAGTTGTTTACGATTCTGGCTGGGGCAACTTTTCTAGCCTTCTTACTTCTGAGGTTCGGACGGGGCCGAGCAGTCGCCTCCGTTTGTATTGTGTTGGCATTTGCCCACTCTTTGGGGTATCGAAACTGGATCTTCGCCGTACCGGCTAAGCAAGTTGAGAAAAGTCTAAATGAGGAACCTACTTTCTTGGACAATGCCATCGTTCAGCATGACTTGAGGTCCAATCAGTTCCGCATTGCTCTGGGCGGATACTTTCATTGGATCGACCTTCTTCACAAAGATCCTCAAGGTTGGCACAGCACCTACGTAGCAGCAGGAGGAGCCAATACCAATATGCTTAAAAAAATTCCCAGCATATCCGGTTACACGCCGCTCATGCCTCGCGGCTACTCGCGACTGGCCGGAAACATGCAGATGTGGGGTGCTGTCCAGGATCCCGATTTATTTCGCTCCCCTGCGCTGCATCTCTTGAACGTTAAGTATGTTTTACGTCCTCCGGGCGATCTCGGTTTTCCAAAGGAAGTCTTCACGCATTTTGATAATCTAGGAGAGTTCAATGGGTTTACCCTTTACCGGAACCCTCGAGCGCCCGGGATGTTTTGGGGCGTCAAAACCTTGAGGAGCGCCTCCGAGGCCGAATTTTGGGAGGACATAGAGCTTCGAAAGACCGATTTTCTGGAAACTGCGCTCTTGATGGAACCGCTTTCTGCCGAAGGAATCTCTCAAGATTATCAGCTGCCTGAGAGAATAGAGTTTCGCCAGATTGATGGAAACACCATGGAGGTCGAGGTCGAGACCGGCGGTGAAACTTTTCTGGTTTCGAGCCATCCGTTCTATCCGGGATGGTTTGCATGGATCGACGGCGAGCGAGCCAGAATTCTGCCGGTGAATGGTTTGTTTGCCGGCTTGGTGGTGCCGCCCGGTTCTCATAGAATTCTTCTCCGCTATATCCCTTTGAGTTTCTGGACAGGCCTACTGCTTGGAATCCTCTCACTCGGCACTTTCTTCGTGATCTATCGAAAGGACCTGCTCAAATTTGCCAGATGAACAACCGGGATCGGGCTCACTTTTTGGGGAGGGCCTCACCGAAAGCCCGCCAGGGCCCACATGCGCCCCGCTTGCCTTTCTCGCCGATGGGAATAGAACAAGTCGTTGCGACAGCAAGTGCACACCTCAGAGTCCAAGATTTGACTCACTCCCAACTCTTGAAGCTGAGCCACGTTCGCTCTGACCAGATCCAGATGGCCCCCCATAAAGAAGCGCTCCACATCGTGCCCTGCCTCTTTGTACTGATCCCATATCTCCGGTCCCACTTTATAGCAGCATTTTCGAATACAGGGTCCAATGGCTGCCACGAGCTGATCGGGAGATGCCTCGCTCATTTTCAGAAACTTGCCAACCCCTTGCACCGTAATTCGGTCCCGAGTTCCACGCCAACCCGCGTGTAAAGCACACACTTGCCTTTGTTCCGGTAGAATGGCAAGAATCGGCAGGCAATCCGCCGTGCGGATGACAGGAAACTGCGTCGGGTGAGCTGTGATCACGCCGTCTGCGGGTCCCACTTCAGTAGGACCAGAATCGTTTGCAGGGCTGCTATTCAGTGTGACGACGCGATCCGAGTGCACCTGATGTAAAAAGACTAACTGATTGAGCTTGAGACCCATGGTTTGCAGCAAGAGTTGCTTTTCCGGTGCGACTTCGCCCGATCCCTCTGCATCTATCATTACAGTATCCGTCTGGCGAGACGTAAAGGCGTGAATAAGACCGGGAATCTCTTCCAATTCTTTGAACACAAAAAAAGGGATTCGTGCCAGACTTTTTTGGTAGAACATTGAACTGAAAGGCTAGCACAGACCCATGATCATTGGTATCGGCATTGATATCGTTGACGTTCGCCGCATCAGCGCGGCACTGCAAGGCACCCAGACCATGGCGCAGAAAGTTTTTACAGCTGAGGAGATTCGCTACTGCACGGAGCGAAAAAACAAATATCAGCACTTCAGCGGCCGCTTTGCCGCCAAGGAGGCGGCCTTAAAAGCCCTGGGGACAGGTTGGAGCGAAGGAATCCGCTGGAAAGACGTTGAAGTCACAAATGGCGAACTCGGAAAGCCTGGGCTCACTTTTTATGGCAAAGCCAAGGAAGTTCTTGAAAAATCAGGCGCCCAACGAGCCTGGCTTTCTATCACCCACTCGCCTGAGCATTCAGTGGCCGTGGTGGTGCTGGAGAAGTGAGGGGGCCGTGGGGTTTGTGAGCAAAATTTAAATTTTAAAGACACGGCCCCTACGCCAGCGATCGATGGCCACAGCGACTACAATTATGGCCCCAATGATGATCTCTTGAATGTAGTTGGGCCACCCCATCTGCTGGCAGCCGTTGCGCAGAAAAGCCATGATCAAAGCCCCGATCATGGAACCCAGGATACTGCCTTCTCCGCCACTTAGGCTGCCACCTCCGATGACCACGGCGGCGATGACGTCCAGTTCGGTGCCAATCGCTACAGTCGGATCGCCCTGCCGCAGGCGAGACATCTGAATCACGCCGGCCAGCCCGAAGAAAAGACCTGCCAATGTGTAGATCCACAACTTCACTCTTTGAGTGGGAATACCACAGGCGCGGGCCGCTGCTTCGTTTGATCCCAGTGCAAAGACTCGCCGCCCAAAAACAGTGTTGCGCAAAACTAGCGCCATCAGTAGCGCTAGAAATACCGATATCCAAACTCCCGGAGCCACCAAAAGCCAGGCGGGATCGGGAAAGGTGACGGCAAGCTGATTCACCCACGTCTCAGCCGGATTAACGGTCTGCTCGCCTGCCAGCCACTTGGCCGCACCGCGCGCGATACCGAGCATGCCTAAGGTAGCGATGAAAGGAACGACGTGAAGTCTTGTGATCGCCAGCCCGTTGATGTATCCCACCCAAGCACCCACAACGATGCCTAGGAGTCCAGCCACAGACGGCGGGATTCCCTTCTGAAGACTCAGCGCCGCGACCACACTGGTGAGAGCGATGCTCGATCCGACCGAAAGATCGATTCCGCCACTAATGATGATCATGGTCATCCCGATTGAACCGAGAGCCACAATGACGGTCTGCGCCAGCACAATACGGAAGTTCCGAAAGGAAAGGTATTGTTCTGGAAAGTCACTGAGCAGCGCAAAGATCGAGATGACCAGAGCCAACCCTAAAAATGGACCAAACCGAGCAAACCATTTGCTGAGCGAAGCGAGCATAGTCAAGCTCTTTTACTTATTCTCCTCCTCCAATAGCCGTCTGCATGACCGTCTCCGGTGTCCACTCATCGACTGAGCGAGTGGCCGAGAGCCGGCCACGACTCATCACGGCCAGGCGGTGGCAAAGTCCGAAAAGCTCAGGAAGATAGGAGCTCACCATGAGCACTGCTTTGTCCTCAGAGGCACACTGAGCAATCGCTTCATAGATCTGAATCTTACTGCCGATATCGATACCGCGGGTCGGTTCGTCCAGCAGCAGAATGTCGGCGTCCTGATGAAGCAAGCGCGCCAGAACAACTTTTTGCTGATTGCCTCCGGAAAGCGTCCAGGTCGGTTGAGAGGGGGTGCGGGCTTTGATATTGAGCCGTCTTATCCATGCTTGAGCTCCTTGACGCTGACAGTCAAGCGCGAGCCAACCCCAGCGAGAACAGGAAGATAGGTGCGAGAGTGTGACGTTGTCAGCCACGGAAAGAGCAACCGCAAGCCCTTCACCTTTGCGGTCTTCGCTCAGATATCCCATCCCCTGGACGATTCTCAACAGGGGACTCCCTCTCCGTGCGGAAACCGCTTTGTTCGCCACTACCAAGATACCGGATTCCACCGGGGCTAGGCCAAAGATGGCGCGCACCATTTGTGTGCGTCCTGATCCTATCAATCCTCCAATCCCCAAAATCTCTCCGCGTCGAAGCTCGAAACTGGCGTGTTTCACGCTCGGGGGTGCAGCCAGATCCTCCACCCGGAGAACTGTTTCCCCTGTCTTCGACTGCTGGCGGGGTGGAAAAAGGTTTTTCACAGGACGGCCTACCATTTGGGCAACAAGGTTCTCATCGCTGACTGAGCCGAGCTCACCCGTGCCGACACCTTGTCCATCTCTCAAAACCGTGTATCGATCGGCGATCTCACGTACCTCTTCAAGAAAGTGGCTGATGTAGATGACACTGATCCTTTGCTCACGCATGCGCTGGATCAGCTCAAAGAGCCGCTTCACGTCCGGACGCTGCAAGCTGCTGGTAGGCTCATCCATGAGAATAATGCGTGCCTGAGCAGCAATGGCTCGGCAGATTTCAACGATCTGGCGGGCAGCGATTGGCAATTCCGCCACAGCGCGATCCGGACGGATTTCAGGGTGATGAAAGTCCTCCAGTACTTGGAGCGTCCTGCGGCGGCAATCCTCGCCATTGACCCATCCCCATCGGGAACTTTCCATGCCCATCAGGATGTTTTCTGAAACACTTAGATGAGGAAACAGGGACAGTTCTTGGTGAATGAGGGCAATCGCTTGACGGCGTGCATCGAGCGGTGAGAAAGGAGCATAGGGACGGCCCTCGAGCTCCATCCGGCCCTGGTCAGGCTGAAGAATCCCGGCAAGAATATTCATCAAAGTGGTCTTACCGGCCCCGTTTTCACCGATCAGAGCGTGGACTTCGCCTTGCCGTAACTCCAGGTCGACACCATCAAGAGCTACTGTTGGGCCAAATCGTTTGCTAATCTTGGAGAGTCGCAAAAGGGACATGGGCAAGAATGAGGCGGTAATGCTTATTCCAGGTACTGCTCTAAAGGAGGATAGAGCAGGGTCTGGATTTCGGGTTCGTCGAGGCGTTCCGGAGTCACCATTATAACACCCGTATCAATTCGTTTTTCTATGGGCCGGCCAAGAAGATGTTCGACCATAGTCTTCACCCCCAGATAGCCCATGCGAAATGGATTCTGTACGACAACGCCCTGCAACTGTTGCGTTCGTATCGCCTCAATCAGAATCTCGTTGGAATCAAAGCCGATGAACACCACCTTCCCCGCCCTATCTATGTCCTGTAAAGCGAGAAGCATGCCAACAGTTGCCGACTCGTTGACACAGAAAATGCCCTGGAGTTGCTGACCATAGCGATTGAGTAAATTTTCCGATGCCCGCTTCGCTGTGTCTCGAGTCGGACCGGCGTACTGGCCCGATGAAACGAGCTCGATCTTGGGGAAGTCCGATTTCAACTTCCGGAGAAAACCTTGTTCGCGATTCCGGGTACTGGCCGAGCCTTCTTGGTAGCGCAGCAGCAAGACTTTGCCGCGTCCTTCAAGCAGTTTGCCCATGTGTTCAGCCGCAAGCTCGCCACCCCTGACGTTATCCGTGGCCACAAAACTGACAATGGCATCCGAAGCCAGTGCTGAATCGATAATGACGGTGGGGATACCGGCTCCCAAAGCTTCTTGCACGGGGCGAACCAGTGCACGATCATCTAATGGAGCCAAAACTATCCCGTCCATCCCCTGGCTGAGAAACCCTTCCACCACCTGAATCTGCTGCTCCCTGTCATCTTCGCGGATCGGTCCTTTCCAGGTCATAGCGACCTTGATTCCTTGATCGATAAACTCTCGTTCAGCTTTGACAGCCCCCGCGTGAATGGTTTTCCAAAACGAGTGAGTGGTTCCCTTGGGAATGACGGCAATCCTGTAACCCTCGGACAAAGAGCCGGAGTTACTACACCTGCTCGAAGTCCACAGAACGAGAAAAAGCAATAAGAAGGAAAGTATTTTGTTCATTCCAAAAGAAGTAAGAGCAGGGTCCGTGTGTTCCGTGTGGCACATCAAGCCTCCTAAATGCCTCCTAAATGCCTGCTCGTCCCCGAGACTGAAGGCCCTGTCGAACCCTGGCGATATTCGGCTTCTGTTCTTGCCACACTTTCTATAAATTGTCAAAGTGAGCAGGCTTTTATGAAAAACTTTTTACTTTTTGTACTCGCCGGCTTTTGAGATAGACTTATGCTGGCACATCGCAGGAGGTGTCGACGATGCGGAATTCACTCCCGTTTTGGATCTTCTGGCTGACTAGTGTTGCCTTTCTTGGGCTGGTGACCATCGGGAATCCGGGACAGATAGAGGTACGGTCTGAACCTGTGCGTCCGCCGACTGCCGCAAACGGCATGGCGGAGTTTAGCATCCTGTTCGGGATCGGCGACGAGGAACCCGATCGATGGGATGGTTCTATCCGGGCTCGCGGTGCTCAGGTTGTCGGTCTTGACGGCTGGCGGTTGAGCGGCGAGGACCGGTTGGAAGCGACCCGCTGGACCCTCTCTACCCGGCGTGTCAACCTGACCCGGGCAGGAAACAGGCGCGCCGCCGATGCTGCCACGTTGGAGAACGGCGTATACGTCACCGTCGAGATTCTGGATGCAGATGCCCGGTTTGAAGTCCAGACGGCCCAAGGCAATTTCTCCTTTGCCGCCCGGGACGCTCCCTGGGGCGAGATCCTGAGCTTCCTCGACGGTCGCGTGAAGGTGGAGCAAGTGCCGCTGAGCAGGCAACTCACGGACTCGATTGAGCAGCAGGATTTCCCGGCGCTGGCCGCCTCCGGTGAAAAGGTGTACCTCGCCTACGTCGAGTTCACGCACGGCGATCGCTCGCAGGCCTGGCCCTGGCCGCTCCGGGAAAAACCGGATTCCTACGAGCCCTTACGACGGTCCGCTGGAGGTGACCAGGTGCTGTTCATGGAGTATTCGAGATTGGACAGGACCTGGAGTGCCCCTGAACCGGTGTCGGAGAAAGGGCAGGATGCCTTTGGCGCCGCTGTGGCAGTGGGCGGCGCAGGCCGTATCTGGGTGATCTGGTCCGCTCAGGTCGAGGGCAACTTCGATCTCTACGCCCGCTGCCGCAAGGCTGGCCGGTGGTTGGAGACGATCCGGCTCACCAGCCACCCCGGACCCGATCTCTATCCCGTGGCCGTGACGGATTCCGAAGGGGCGATCTGGATTGCGTGGCAGGGATACCGTGGAAGTCTTGATGTCCTGGTTAGCCGCCAGCAAGGCGAAGGGTTTTCCCCCGAGCAACGGGTTTCGTTTTCAGGCGCCAGCGACTGGTCTCCACAACTCGCAGCCGGCCCGGGAGGCGAAGTCGCCGTCGCCTGGGACACCTATGACAAGGGCGACTATGACGTCTACCTTCGGAAACTGCGTTACAGCGGTGGGATCAGAATCCAGGAACCGGTGCCGATCGCCGCAACGCACAGGTTCGAGGCGCGCCCAAGCGTCATCTATGACCCGGGAAACCGGATCTGGGTTGCCTACGAGGAGAGCAATCCGGCCTGGGGAAAGGACTTCGGTGCCTATGAAACGACAGGTTCAGGCCTCTACCAGGGCAATACCGTCCGGGTGAAGATCCTGCAGGGCAATCGCTACTTCCGCACGGCCGATTCTCTGGCCGGCGTTCTGAAGCGCCTTTCCGCTGCACACCCGGTGAACAAGCAGCCGTTTCGGGGACGAATCCGCATCCCCTTCACCGAGCAGCCCGACCCCAAGCTTGTGCAAAACCGGCCGTCGGGTTCGACATCTTACCCGCGATTCTATCCGTCCACAAGTCATCCCCGGCTGGCTGCAACCGCAGAGGGAACAGTCTTCCTTGCATACCGCAACGCTGGGGGAAGAATCTGGGGGGCCCTGGGCACGACGTGGTTCGAGAACATCGCCTACTTTGACG
>JALLOM010000141.1 GCA_027717865.1 Acidobacteria bacterium AH-259-O06
CTGCCACAAAAAGCGAAATCAATGTGTAAAACTACACCGGCGGTGAGGTGAAGCGGGTTTTCTTTGATTTTTCCCAGGTGAATGAGATGTCGACGGTGGCGATCGGGACCCTCATCAGGTTCCGGAACACCATCCTGCATTTGGAAAAGACCTTGGCCGTTGTGGCTGGGCCTGTACTGCGAAGGCAGCTGGAGGAGAGTTTGATCGGTCGCGTCTTTGACATTCAGGAGAACCTCTATTGTTTGATCGGCTCAGAGATTGAGTTTGTGGAGAGGAAGAAGGTTAGGGGCACAGAAAGGCACGCCGGGTGGTGGGCCCGAGTTGGAGAGTTTTGCAAACGAGTTTTGTTCGGGTCGGCCGCCGGCCGACCCCTACGGGCTGTTGTCCTGTTGCTTTTCGGATCGATTGGGGTAGCGCAGGGGCAGCGAGTAGATCCGTTTCCTTCGCTGGCGGAGCTGGAAAGGACGTTGGCTGAGGCGCCGGATCTGCGGGCCATCCAGGTCGAGTTGGAAAGACAGAAGCTGGAGGATAGCTGGGGGAACCAGGTCTTCGTCTATGGCAATTATTCGCAGTACTTTCCGTCTGTTGCTCCGCTCTTTCCTTTGGAGGATTTCGGGCTGGCCGGTGGAACAACCGTGGGGATCTCCGTTTCGGTGCCCCTGGATCGGTTGCTGAGGAAGAAGACTCCGGCAGATTTGGATCGGCAGCTAAAAGCACTTGAATACGAGACGCTCTTTCAGCACAAGCTGGCGAGCTTGAGGACGCTCTATCGGGAGCGGCTTAAATTCCTCTCCCAATTGAACTACCTGAAGAAGCAGAAGCGGACCGTAGATTTGCAACTGGAAAAGGTGCACATAGGACTGTCTTTAATGCCCGCGAATCTCGCGAATCAGGCGAATGGCGGGAACTTAATGCCGTTTGTCTTTGATCGCATTGACCTGGCCCAGGCAGAGGAGAGAGTGGCCGGCCTTGAGACGGAGATTCGGCAGGCAGAGCTCGATATCGAGAGCATCGAGGCCGAGATTCTGGGGCTGCTCGGCAAAGGACAGGTCCAGCCGTGAGTGGAGAAGGGGCGAACTCGGCCTTTGCGGTTTTGCTTTTTCTGATTGGCGTGGCGATTTTCTTTATCCTCACGACGCCCCTGAACCGGCAGAAGAAATGGATCGCCTCATTCGATCCAGGCGCCCCTCCCCGTCGCTCTCCTGCGAAGACGGATCGACCGAAAGACGACCATGGGCAAATAGAGCTGGGCTGTGGCGTTTACTGGTCTCCGTTGAGCCATCCGAATCCGCATGTGCTGATCGTCGGAGGATCCGGAAGCGGGAAATCGTGGACGATCCGGCTGCTAGCAGAAAAGCTGTTGACGCTCGGGTTTCAGTGCGTGCTTTTCGACTTTCATGGCGATTTAGCGGTCGAAGGGGCGGCGAGCTACCGGATTGCTTTGGATTCGGAATACGGGGTCAATCCGCTGGCCATTTCGCTTGATCCCACCGGTGGAGGCCCGGATCCGCAACGGTTTGAAGTGCTCGAGCAACTTAGAAACGCCTTTAAGCCCATGGGGGTACTGCAACTCGCTCTCCTGGATGACTGCCTGAAAGAAACATACCGGAAGTTCGGGGTCTATCAGGAGGAGCCCAAAACGTGGAGGCAGGCGGTGATGCCTCACCTCGGGGACTTAAAGAAGGAGCTGGAAGCCCGGATTGCCCGGGATCCCAAAGATCTGCGGGCACGAGGCCTACGAACCAAGCTGTCGCTGGCTTTTGATTTCCAGATCTTCAGCAAGCCCCAGGTTCCCTACTCCCTGGGAGCAAACGGATCCGGGGCCGGAAAAGGCGTTCATGTGGATTTGAGCAAGCTGCCTCCCCAGCTTCAGTACGTGGCAGCGGACACGCTGCTGAAACAGATCTTGCGGCAGCACCAGCTGGGCGGCATCCAGAGTACTTCGACTTACCTCCTGATCGATGAATCCAAGCTTTGCACGCCGGCCAAGAAAGATTCACCCCAGGCCACTCTGAACCGAATTGCCACCGAAGGGCGGAAGTTCGGCCTCGGCTTGGTGGTCTCCACCCAGTTTATCGGCCATCTCGGCAGAGACGTCGTGGTGAACACCTTTACCAAGATCGTCATGGGAACCGACAAGACCGAGATTGCCGCCACGGCCCGCAAGTTCCGGATGGAAGAGTCCCGCTTGCAGTCGCTTCGAGAGCCGGGAGAGGCGCTCATTAACTTTGCCGACTCGACCAAATGGAAGGAGCTGCGTATTGGACTGCCAGCCGCAGAGCAATAACACCCGGGAGAAATACCAGCCCATTGTAGTGGGCCGCAGCGAGGAGTTAGCCCAGCTTTGGGAGCTGGCTCTGAAAGGCCGACATGTCCTCGTCACCGGGGGAGCAGGCATCGGGAAGACGGTGCTTCTGGATATGCTCTACGAAGGCCTGCGGGCGAGAGAAGACTTTTACATCTTCCGCGTGGGCGACTCCCGGCAGTTTAAAGCCGCCTTGACGGAACTGGCCGAGCAGATGCATGCGCAAGGCATTTACCAGCATCGCAAGTTTTCCGAAAGCGTTCTGCGCACAATGACCTGGGAAAAACTGGCCCCGAAGGTCCGCGCCTTAACGGTCAAGGACCTGGCCGAGTCTCTGGTCCTCAGTTTGGCCGGCCGGCAGGCGATCCTCATCTGGGATCAGTTCGAGAAGGCCACGCCGACCGAGCTTTCCTGGCACCATCAATTCCTGACCACGGCCACCCTGGTGATCGCGACCTCTGATCCCAGCAATTCCAAATTGAAGGTCATCCTGGATCGGATCCCGGCCCGGGTGGAGCTCAAGGAACTGAGCGAGCCCGAATCCCATGAACTGATGGAGGAATGTTTTGAGATAGCGCCTTTTGCCGTCTCGGATCTTCTCTGGTACAAGCGGGAGATCTGGCGAAAGAGCCAGGGGAATCCCCGGGCCATCAAGGATCTTCTGGCCGACCATTCCCTGGAGAAATACATCGACAGCCAGTTCATTCGATCTATCCAGAGTGATCAGGGCGTCAGGTATTTCCCCATCTCTTGGATGGTGCTCATCGCGACTTTGCTCTTTTCCATTCACCGGTACGTAGGTCGAGGCCTGGGGGACCGCGACGCCTACATCATCGGAGCCGCGGGAATGGTGATCTTTTTGTTTCTGAGCCTCCTGGTTCGCAAAGGAAATAAGGCACCATGACCAGTTCTTCGCACCTGGCCAGCTCCGCGCTCTTTTACCTCGGGGCCTCGGCGCTGGCTGAGTCGCCGATCACGATCGAGGGACTGGCGGTGACGGCCGTGGGCTCACTCCTTCCGGATATCGACACACCGACCTCCACCGTTGGACGGCCCTTTTATCCGGTGGCCAGCTGGATCGATCAGAAGATCGGGCATCGAACTCTGACGCACAGCCTGCTCGGGTGCGTAATCTTCGCTTTTCTCGTGCTCGGCGTGGCCTGGCTGTTATCTGGAGGGATGTTCACCGCTGCTCGCACGATGCAGTACAGCTGGCTCCTGGTCCTGGGTTACGGGTCTCATATCCTGGTGGACACCCTGAACAAGACCGGCGTGGAGCTGTTTTGGCCCTCCAAGCTGCGCTGCGTCTTTTTTTACAACGACAACTGGCGTATTACGGCCGCCGGCAAGGGCGATTACTGGTTTATGACCGCTTGTCTGGTCCTCAATCTGGCCCTGTATCCCCTGGCGCGCGACGGCTTCACGCTATCGTTGCATCGGGCCTTTGGCGATATCTACTCGGTCTCCATGGACTTTAAACAATACGGGGACAAAAACCGCATCTGGCTGGAGCTGGAGGGCGTGGAGGCGATTTCGAACCAGAAAGTCAAGGGCCGGTTCGAAATATTGGCCGCCCTGGACAACGGCGCGGTTCTAATCGAGCGCGGCGGAGTGAAGCAGATTGTCTCCCGAACCAAACCGTTTCAGATTTTTCCGCACAAGGTGAAGATCACCGTGGGGGAGAAGCAACACATTGCCACCCGGGAGATCAATATGGCCGGGCGGACTTTGGTAGAGATTGCGCGGTTTTCGGACGCCCAACGCGTCCTGCTTCACGGTTACCTGACGCCGGCTAGATTTACGCCGGTCAGTGTTTATGAGAACCGTTACAATCCGATTTCTCTGCGGCTGGACAAACTCAGGCTTGAGCATGCCGACTACCGGGACATTCGGGAGCAAGGCCTGGAGCACGTTGCCATCCGCGAGGGAATGCTCATTTTAAAGATCCACCGCTTGGAGGCCGTTGCCGAGGCTGAGCACCAGAACACAAATCCAGACTCTATCATTCGTCATGTGGAGCTGCGGTTTAAACCCACGGATGAGGTGCTGTTTGGAGAAGGTCATGTCATCCAGGCGGGCCAGACCATCGGGCGGGAGGACATCTGTGTGAAAGTGGAAAAGCTGGAGCAAGACTACGGGCGGGATCTGGAGCGTCTGAACGAACAGCTTCGAGAAGTGCAAATCCAGCTTTCCCAATCTCGGCGCCGCCTGTCAGAAACCCGGGCCGCGGCAAGAAGGCTCGAAAGCGAATTGGCCAGCCTGGAATCTCAGGCGTTGTTTGTCCGGGAATATTGGGATCTCCAGGGCTCACTGGCCTCCCTGATGGCCCAGGCGCAAGCTGATGATCAGAAGGTCGCAGCGCTTGAGCGAAAAGAAAGGCAGCTGAAAGCGCAAATCCAAGCCCGAGGCGAGCAGTTGAGTGAGAACATCGAAGTTCTCGACAAGCAGGCTGAAATACCGGCCAGTTTCAGGGGGCAGGTTGTCCGCATCGACAAGAAACCGGACAACCATGTGGTTGTGTATTCCATCCTCTACCGGGAAGTGCAAGACACTGGCGAGCGCGTGGTCCTCGGAAGTCAGCCCGATGAAGAAAAATAGAAAATCCCGATGAGCAGGCAAAAGATCAAAGTCGAGTCGATCGTCGCCTGGCAGGCTGATCCTGAATGCCGAGGACGCGTTTTACGCATCAGTCGAAACGGCAAGGTTGCCCTGGTGCAGTTCGATGACTACCCCAGGACGGACGCTTCACGACGTGAAAGGATTGATTGTGGTCTCTCCAACGCCTCAGCTTGGTCTGTTCGCACCGAGCTCCCCATCTGCGACTGATCGCGAATAGCCGAAGCCTACTCTTCACCGTTTCGTAAGCAATTTTGCCAAGTGAGCGCAATTATTTTTCTTATCGCGTCTCACTGTGTCTCGTGGCCCCAATCGACAATCTTTGTCCCACGCCTGTAGAACTGAGTCGAGGCTTGCGGTTGACCGCGGCCTTGCCCGGAGACCGGCTCCGGGCGGGACTGCAGAAGGCCTGCAAAGTTCTCTCACCAGGCTCTCTGGAAAAACTTTAACTTCGGCCGGGCGTTCGGCTGGGAATTGAAACTCGTGCCGGGCCGGCCCAATGAAAGGAGGTTTGTTTAATGTCTTTCAGTCAACTAATCAGGACTCTTGGGATTTCCGTGCTCTGCTTCGTCTTCTTGCTTTTGATCTTGGTGGCATCGCACTTGGAAGTCCAGGCAAGGCAGTTGAAAAGAGGTCCGCGAAGCCAGGATATGCATGGAGTCTTTTGGGCGGATTCGCGCTCGACTGGCAAACTGAACAACCCGAAGGATCGGAATCCGCGTCTCAGCGGACCCATCAAGATCCCCGCCAAGAAAGTCGCCAAGTTCAAGGCGCGAACCCGTCGCAGCGTTCTTCATAGCGCTAAAATTCTTCGAAGAAATCCTCAGACCCAGTACCAGCAGGCAATTTTCTGGGCGGACTCACGCTCAAGTGCCAAAGTGGTCAATCCGAAAGGTCGGGGTCCACGTTTGGGAAGACCGATCAAGATCCCGGGGAAGAAAGTCGCCAAATTCGGCCTCTTCTGGACAGACTGATGCTCCTTTGCCCGAGCAGCCAAACCAAAGGGGTGAGAACCTTTCGCAAACCGATCAAGTGTGCTGCCAAGAAAGTCGCCAAGTTCAGAGCCCCTCGATCCACACGGTAGTCTTCGGTCTGAACTAACTTAGGTTCCCGTCCGGAAAGTCCGATTTTTCGGACGGGAACTCAACCTAAATGGGGTGCTTCTTCAGGCAAGTGTTATTGAGTCCTGAGTACTCCCCCAGAGCCTAAACGAGACGATTTGCAATTTAAATCTACAAAACCTTGCGCCAACCACGACCAAGACAAACAAAAAGAATGCGGACTGACTGGTGAATACCTCCCGGAAGGAAAGCCTCTTCTTGGTTAGCCCGACCTGCATGGCTGGAGTCTTTAGCGTTTTACCGAACTTCAAAGCCATATGCGGTCGCACGAAGTTGTAATACGTCGTGAGTAGAGCCATCTGGCCCACCAAGAATTCAGTGCGTCGGGCGTGGCAAGGTGTACGACGGCCCAGATAGGCAGAACCCCGGCGGATGGTTAGGTTGTGACGCTCAATGAAGCTGGTGTTGAGGGTGCTGGAATCCTCGGAGTGAAAAAGTGCCCTCTCCAGTTCTGCTCCCGTGCCAAGAAGGAGTCTACGATCTACCCGAACCACCCGGTTCTCCCGGCGCTTCTTGATGACTTGACCGAAAATGCAGGCACCAACGAGTAACCTCTTCGCTGCCCACTCATACATCTCACCCGCTTCTTTGCTCCAATAAATGTCCTGATCTCGTCGGCCTGAAGTTCATGGATGACAAAACCCTTCAGCATCCGATGGTTGAACCGTTCTGCAAACGTCGCTGCCAATTCAAGCCACCGGGCGAGAGTGCCCCAAGCCATCCGCTTTGTTCGAGCCATGGCTGATATAGCCACACCGTCAACACACATGTGGACGACTTCATCGAATAAGGACCTGGGCTTATGCAGGCGATAATATGGCGTGCCGAAGGTGGAGGAGAAGGTTCTGCCACATTCTTTGCAACGGTAGCGCCGATGCCTGCCTTGCGTGGTGATGTAAAAGGAGTGTCGAATGATGTTGCCTTTGCTGAACTGTCCATTGAAGGAGCAGAAGGGGTTCGGACAGGAGCGATCTGGGATAGGGTTCGTACACTGCTTCATACATGTTTGATGAGTGAAAAGGTGGAGGAAATCCAGTCAGAATCATAGATTGCGGGTCTGATGGAGTCAATCGACAACACTTCCCTGATGAAGCACCGGATGGCATACTTGCGCGCGTAGCCCGTCGATCGCGTGAACTCATCCGAGATCACTGTTTTTCCTTGCGGTTTCCCAAGCGATAGCGTGGGGCACCTGCGCATTGACTCACTAGAAATCGTACTAATGTCAGACCGTTGCCTCATGAAGAATCGAACCCGTTAAACGTGAACTGGATCGATTAGGAGGCAATGGAATGAGCAAGAAATTGAGTTTGAAATCTCGCCAAGAGTTGTTGGCACAGATGACAGATCGCTATGGTCAGGTCAGAGGCCAGGAGAAAATCCAGATTTTGGATCAGTTCGTGGCCGCCACCGGCTACAGCCGTAAACATGCCATTAACGTGTTGAATCATCCGCCGGCCAGCGAAGGTCACTCGATTCGGCGCCCCCGTCGTTACGACGAGCGGGTCGAACAGGCGCTCGTGAGCCTTTGGAAAGCGGCCAATCAGATCTGTGCGAAGCGGCTGGTGCCGTTTCTTCCTGAATTGGTTTCCTCGATGGACCGGCACGGACACTTGTCCTTGCCCACCGACGTTCGGAAGCGCCTTTTGACGATCAGCCCGGCCACGGCAGATCGATTGCTGGCCCGGGAACGAAGGCAAACTCAGCGCGGTCTGAGTACGACGCGACCGGGAAGTCTCATCAAGAAGCAGATCCGGGTTCGGACCTTTGCCGACTGGGACGATCTTCAACTGGGATTTCTGGAAGCCGACTTGGTGGCGCACTGTGGGGAGACAACCGAGGGCTGCTTCTTACACACGCTGGTGTTGGTGGATATAGCCACAGGTTGGACCGAATGCTTGGCCTTGTTGCGACGCAGCGAAGCGGATGTCATTGGCGCACTCAATTCCGTTCACCGACGGCTGCCGTTCGCGCTCCTGGGTCTGGATACGGACAACGGTAGCGAGTTTATCAACTACGAGATGCTGCGCTATTGTCAAAGGGAGCACATCACGTTTACGCGTTCTCGAGTCCATCGGCGTAACGATCAGGCTTACGTGGAGGAGAAGAACGGTTCGGTGGTCCGGCGTCTGATCGGGTACGATCGCTATGAAGGCGTGGAAGCTTGGCGCGCCCTCATGCAGTTGTACGAGGTGCTGAGGCTGTACCTGAATCTCTTTCAGCCGTCGATGAAACTGCTCAGCAAGAAAAGAGACGGAGCGCGAGTCAGCAAGCGCTACGACCGAGCGCAAACACCCTGTCAGCGAGTCCTAGCTTCGACTAAGGGACGTAAGCGAGACAAGGAGCAACTGCGTCGGCTGTTCCGGGACTTGGACCCGCTGGCTTTGTTGAAGGAGCTCGAGCATCGACAAGACCAGTTCTGGCAGTATGCCAATTCGCCAGCGCAACAAGTGGCTGATTCAGCGATCTCACGGCCCTGGACGATCCCACCATCAAACGCAGAGCAGGGAGT
>JALLOM010000142.1 GCA_027717865.1 Acidobacteria bacterium AH-259-O06
ATGAGCATGACGCAGCAGGGACCCCCCGATGAGCGGTTGCACGTAGTTTCGATATTCCTTCACAAGGTCGTTGCGCTGGGGTGTAAGGTACTCGAATGGCAAAAGACGTTCCAGATTGGCGACTTGGGTTAGTGGGACCGTTTCATAGTGTACTCTATAGGGAGAGTCACTGTCACGATGAAGAGCCGCCATGAAGCGGGTCTCTCCTTCAAGTGCTTTTAAGGCGGCGAAGTGAGCTACGTTGAGAGCTTCAGTGCGATCTGTCGTCGAAGCCAGCAAAGCCGAAGCACGACCGCACAGACCCGGCTTTTCACTTCGGGCACGGATTTCCAACTCGGAAGCGACTAATCTGGCCAGCGTGGCAGCTACATCCCCCGGCAAAGCATGGTCAAAACCATCTCTTATCGCTTCGATTCTTTGCTCCCCGAGGAACTGGCCGTTTTCATCTTTGAGCCCCTCCGACACGGTCACGACGACCCACCCCTGCTTGTCATAAATGTCCCTGACGTCCGCGAGAAACTTCTCGCGGACCAAAGGAACTTCTGGCACATAGATCAGGTGAGGAGCATCGTCCGGCTCATCCCTTGCAAGCATGGTGGCAGCAGTTAACCACCCGGCGTTTCGGCCCATTACCTCAAGAATTGAGACAGGAGTAGGGAGCGAGCGAACATCAGCACCGAGATCAACGCAGGATTGTGCAAAATAACGGCTTGCGCTCCCGAAACCCGGGCAGTGATCGGTTCCCATCAAGTCATTATCAATTGTCTTGGGAATTCCCACCGTATGTAGTTCATAATTCAACGATTCGGCGGCACGACCGATTTGGAGTGCGGTATCCATCGAGTCATTCCCACCGATGTAGAAGAAATAGCGCACTTCTTTTTTTTGAAAAATCCGAACTGCCGCTTCAGCTTCTCCGTCTGCGAGTCTCTTGCGGCAGGATCCAAGTGCGGCCCCTGGCGAATGAGCAACCTCATCCCAGAGACTCTGTTGGGGTTTGCACAGATCCACCCAATGCTCGTCGAATACTCCTACAATACCTCCCCGCGCGCCCCAAATCCTCGCTGAATCGTCAAGTCCTTCACTCATCCCACGCACTACGCCATATAAACTGCTGTTAATCACAGCCGTTGGTCCCCCACCTTGCGCAATGACAACGTTTGCTCTTTTTGCGGGCATTCAATCTACTCCCTTCACCGCTCCGAAGATTACAGGCGAATCATCAAGTTAGAGATGATAACTCATCTTTCACAGCAAAGTGACAGCACTCGTACTCCCCAGCCATTCAGTCCAGCCGACTACGGTGAACCCCATTGCTGTTCGCAAAGTGGGCGGAAGCATTCTTATACGGTACCGTTCACCTGCCGAAGCGGACTTGGATGAATTGCTTGAAGAGCATGTGATTTCAAACTTGCGATTCCATAAAGCCGACGCTTAAGGTATTAACATGAGAATTATTGACGTTCATCATCACTGGGTAAATGAAGCTGACTATCTTGACCGACTGCTTGAGGTGATGGATCAACTCGAAATTGAACGTGTAGGACTTTTGGCACTGGGCACTCCTTTCCGCCGACTGTTTTTGACCCAACCCGAGCCGGTGGGTTGTTGCGACAACAAGGAACTCGCCAAAGCTATTTGCAATAGACGTGAGCGATTTTTCGGGTACGGCTTTTGCCGACTGGGGACGGATGGCCCCGACCTCATTGACTGGTTTGCCGACAACGGCTTCTTGGGTGTCAAATTTCACATTCCCGCTTGGGACTACGATGATGACCGGTGTTTTCCAATATATGAGCAGGCCGCCCATCACCACTTGCCTTGCCTTTTTCATACTGGCGTGTTTGTCTTGCCAGAATCGCAGCCGGGTCAACGCCTTAGCTCTCGACGATGCCACCCAATCATGCTCGATCCAATTGCCAGTGAGTTTCCCTCTTTGAAGATCATCATCGCCCACCTGGGTGTCTGTTGGGGTGAAGAGGCGGCTACACTATGTAGGATTTACCCCAATATCTACGCCGACTTGTCAGGGAGAGTCGATGGGTGGATTTCCAGCAAGAGCATCGATTGGTTTAAAGAAATGCTTTACTGGCCACAAGCCCACCAGAAGATCCTGTTTGGAAGCGATGTCCATTACTCTGAAATGGAAACAACCCTTCGCAGGCAAAGGGATATTTTCCGGCAACTCGGCTGGTCCTCCCAGCAAATAGAAAATGTAATGTGCAACAATGCAAGAAGTATCTTTGGTTTTTGACCATAACGTCGCTTCCACAGCTGTAGGGTTAAGAACGCCTCACAATGCTGGGAGGATTGAGAATGAGTCTGTTTAGGGTTAATCACCGGTTTCAAATTCCGCTTCTCATGGCCTTCCCCATCCTGACAACGGCAGCGGCCCTGTGCGAGCACACATATAAATGTTGGCGTGTCGATTCGCCAATAACCGTTGACGGCAAATTTGATGAGCCTGTGTGGAAACAAGCCCCATGGACGGAACTCAAAGAGAACGACAGCGGAGACCAGCCTCTGATGCAGGGTAAGTTTGCCATGCTGTGGGATTCGAGGTACTTATACTTGGCATATGACCTGGTAGACCGCAACATCTTGTCCACCATAGACCATCGAGACGCACTGCTCTGGATTCAGGACGTGGCGGAAATCTTTATTGACCCTCTCCAGAGTGAACAAATTTACTATGAATTTCAGTTTAACCCTCGCGACAACTTTCGGGATTTGGTCGTTATGCATCGTGGCACCGGAAGTGACATTTATCCCTTGGGGGAATGGGCATCGGCCACGCTTGTCAAGGCGATCGTCACTGGAACACTGGATGACAATCAGGACAACGATCGAGGCTGGACTTTAGAGGTGGCCATTCCCTTCTCAGATCTGTGGTTAGCTCCCCATATCCCCCCGAGAGAAGGAGACCGCTGGCGAATGAATGTGTTTCGAATTGATTACGGGTTAAAGGAACCGGAGCTATCGGCCTGGAATCCGACGCGCGGACCTTCTTTTCACATTCCGACCAAATTTGGAACACTGCTTTTCAAGCAGAGATCAAACACAAAATGAGCACAATCGACTCACTCATATTAGTCCTATACATGGTTATCGTAATTACCATCGGTCTCCGAAAGGCAGGAAAGGTCGAAAATAGTGACGACTACTTGGTAGCGGGCAGAAGCCTCGGCTTTTTGGTGCTGACCGGCACCCTGATCATGACGGAGTTCAACACCACGACCATGATCAGTTACTCCGCCTTTGGTTACACGGCCGGTCTTTACGCCACCATGTTGCCGATCGGGCTGATGATTGGTATGTGGGTTTATGCCTTTCTTTTCTCCAAGCGCTGGAAAAGAATCAACGCAACTTCAATTGCCGACTTTTTTGAACTCAGATATGGAAAAAGATTTCGTCATGTCGCTGCTTTGCTTTTCGTTATAAGTCTAATACTCATCTCCGCAACCTATCTCAAAGCCGCCGCCAAGGTCTTCAGTGTCGCATTGGGTCTAACCGAATTTTGGACAGCTGTAATTCTCTATCTGGTTGTCTTTATTTTCACAATTTGGGGAGGGCTGGTCTCCGTGGCATGGACCGATCTTGCATCGGGAATGGTAGCAGCTGTCGGAATTCCTGTCCTTCTCGTGTTTGCCTACTTCAATGGAGGTGGCTTTAGCGGGCTGAGCGAAGTGTTTGATCCTAAATACCTTTCCTGGCAAACCACTTCCATGATGAGCGATCCTTTCCTCCCCTTCTCACTGATCTTGGGAATTATCTTGGGAAATGTCCTCAACGGCCAGGGTTACCCCTGGACCGCCCAACGCATGTTTGCGGCTAAGGATGAACAGACGGCCTTTCGTGCAATGTTATGCGCGGCCGCGTTTGTCAGTGTCTTATACATGATGCCGATTGCCACTTCTGCCTTTGCCAGGGTCAAGTTCGGCGGCCTCGAAGACCCCGAACTGGCATTTGCCTATGCTCTCGTTGAATGGCTGCCCACCGGTCTAGCGGGTTTGTTGCTAGCCGTTACTTTTGCCATTGCTCAGACGACCGTGAGTTCCATTTGGAATACCACTGCTTCAATGCTTTCGCACGACATATATCGGGGGATTTTAAAGCCCGAGGCTTCATCACAGGACGTCCTTCAAATCAGCAGGTGGAGCACCTTTTTCATAGCGGCTTTCAGTTTCCTGGTTTCTTTGTGGGTTACCCAGGTCCTCAGTGGTCTCTACCTGGCGGTAATCTTCCGACTCTGCCTCAATTTTGCCATCTGGGCGGGCTTCCTCTGGTACCGAGCAAATCGCGTTTCCGCCTGGGTTTCCACCGTCATCGGCCTCACGCTGGGTCTCTACTTTAAAGCGACTATCCCCGGCAACGGATGGATTACATATATGAACCTGGCCGGTAACGGGCTTCTCATTCTGGGCGGTATCGCAGCTTGCTTGAGCTTTCGGCCCTCGGAGGACGAGGAGTGTGAAAGAATTAAGTTTTATAATAAGGTCGGCCCTCCCCTGTGGGGTAAGACCCAATATTTGAGGCGCCGAGATTCTTTGTCTGCGGGGGCCTGAAGTTGAATGACCGAAACCCTATCCTTATAATGAATGGGTCTGTATGCGATTAAAAAAGCTTCCGCTTGCGGGAGAGCATCTTATGAGGCGACGAAAAACGTCACTGAATATCTTAACAGTCTTACTCGGTTTTGGCCTTTTCTCTGCCCTCAGCTCTCATTCTGAGGAACCTCGAATGCCAGAAATCTTGCTGGAGATTGCCGACAAGGCAACTCCAGAAAGAAACGTATTTCTAAACGCTCAAAGAGTCGAGATGTACCAGTCAAAGGTGCGGGAAGAAGAAGACACCGTTGAAAAAATAAAGCTACGCACCTTCTTACCCATCGAACTATTACGCGCAGGTCAGATTGCTGCAGCCCTTGAAGAAACCTTAGACCTTCAACGCCTCGCAGTCCAGTGGAACACCCCCGAAAATGCTCCTGTGATGAGATCATTCCGCGAATTCCTGGCCCTGGCCTACTTACGCCTGGGCCAACAGGAAAACTACATTTTGCAGCATAGCTCTGACTCTTGTCTCATGCCCATTCAAGGTGGAGGCATTCACAAAATTCAGCGGGGTTCCAGGATGGCAATCAAGGGCTTCCTCTCGCTCCTAGAGGAGGAACCCGATAATCTGGGCTACCGCTGGCTACTGAATCTTGCCTACATGACACTGGGGGAGTATCCTGGCAAAGTACCCGAAAAATGGCTCATTCCACCAAGAGTTTTTGATTCTGACTTCGAGATCGATCGTTTCCGTGAAATTGCTCCAAAGCTGGGTGTCGATATAAATGGCCGAGCGGGGGGCAGCATTGTCGAAGACTTCGATCGGGACGGCTATTTAGATATTATGGCTTCTTCTAATGGTTTAAGGGATCAGCTGCGTTACTTTCACAACAATGGCGACGGTTCTTTTTCAGAGTGGACCGCAAAGGGTGGTCTCTTGGGGCAGGTCGGAGGATTGAACGCTCTGCAAGCGGACTATAATAACGACGGTTATCCAGACATTCTAGTTCTGCGCGGAGGCTGGTTCAGTGTACAGGGCAAGGATCAGGGCAACTACCCCAATTCCCTGCTGCGCAATAATGGAGACGGGACTTTTACTGATACCACAATCGAATCAGGTATTTTCAGCCTGCACCCTTCTCAGACAGCCGCCTGGGCAGACTTTGATCTTGATGGTTGGCTGGACCTGTTTATCGGAAACGAATCCACCAGCAATCAAATCCATCCTTGCGAACTGTTTCGTAATAACGGAAACGGGACATTCACAGAAATCGCATCCAAAGTCAAGCTCGATCACACCGGCTTCGTGAAGGGAGTGGCCTGGGGCGATTACAACAATGATGGATACCCAGACCTCTATCTTTCTCAATTTGAAGACAAGAACTTGCTGTTTCGCAATGACGGGCCAAAAGGGAATGGATGGAGTTTTACAGAAGTCACCGCAGCAGCGGGCGTGGCCGAACCAAAGCTTAGCTTCCCAACTTGGTTCTGGGACTACGACAACGATGGGTGGGAAGATATCCTTGTGGCTTCTTTCACAAGTCACACTGAGGACAACCTCGATGACGTAGTTGCTGACTATTTAGGTTTGCGAAAAGCCGCACACCCTCGTCTTTACAGAAACAACCGTGACGGGACTTTTACTGATGTCACAAAAGAGGCCAGATTCGATGTTGTTCTCATGGCCATGGGAGCTAACTTCGGCGATCTGGACAATGACGGTTTTCTGGACTGCTATTTTGGAACAGGGCACTCGAAAATGGATACCCTGGTCCCCAACCGTATGTTTCGAAATTCAAACGGACGCTTCTTCCAGGATGTCACAACATCAGGTGGATTCGGTCATCTGCAGAAGGGTCATGGTATTTCTTTTGGTGATATTGATAATGACGGGGATCAAGACATTTATGCCGTCCTGGGCGGGTCTTATTCGGGAGACACCTTTCAAAACGCTCTCTTTGAGAATCCCGGATTCTCCAATCATTGGATCACGCTCCGGCTCGAAGGTGTCAAAAGCAACCGCTCGGCACTTGGCGCCAGAATTAAGGTTACCACTCTGACGAAGGAGGGTGAGCGGGAAATCTTCGTGACGGTATCAACAGGAGGGAGCTTTGGAGCCTCCAGTTTGCAGCAGGAGATCGGTCTGGGTCGGGCAAAGGCCATCAAATCCATTGAAATTACCTGGCCAAACCGGGATCGAACCGTTCAGAAGATTAGCGGTGTGGGATTGGATCAGTTTATCGGGATTCGTGAGGGAGCTCCCAAGCCTGAGGTTCTTCGCTTGAAGCAGATTGACTTCTCCCCTGGAAATCCCCTAAAACATACAGGACATGGCGGCCCCTGAGGCCTTTCCACCCTGAACTGTGTCCGCCCGAGGAATGTTTATGAATAACTCGGTGGTAGCGAAGCGTCAATCAAGGTGGAGGTCCACGTGCCTGGTTGGCGCCGCAATCATTCTCGTCACGGCGGGAGTTTCCACCATACAGGGCCGGTCGGGGCAGGGCACAGGGGCCGAGCAGCGTGTCGAATCACCCGTTCCCTCGCCGCCGGTCCCGGGCAAACCGTCGCTGGCCGAACTGGACATAGCCATTAAGCGCGGCACGGACGCGTTCATCCGCGAGTTCGTGAAAACCTCCTACGCGGCAGTTTCAAACGGCGGCTATGTCGACTACAAGAATGCCGCGGGTATTATCAAACATTACGGCCCCGACGTCTACGTGGCTAGCCAGCTCTATTTACTCACCCATTTTCTGATGTACTACCAGGATTTCGGCATCAGCCGTGACGACGCGCTCCTCAAGGACGTGCACGACTGGTTTGTTGCGCAATTTGACGAAGAACAGGGCTATTGGCTCTGGTCGCACGAAGGGTGCCTGCACCCCAAGGGGATGATCGCGCTGGCGAATTTCAGCCATACGGATCTGGTCGAGAAAGCCTATGAATGGGCGCTCCATGCGCCGTTCTATCTGTCCACGGACCTTATGTTTACGATGATGAAGTCGGGAAGCATTATTCAGACGCTTGGCGATGCGAGGATTTCCCTGACGGGCAAACACGAATGGGAGCACGGGAGCCCGATTCCGGATGCGGAGAATAGCTCGAAGCTCCTTTATGCACTGCTTAAGGCCGGGGTTCCTCCAACGGATAAGCGGGTGGCCGATCTGCGAGGGGGCATCGCGAGCTACATTCTCGCCACGACGAAGACGGTGGCCGCGATGGGGACACGGGACATCGTTGGCCTCGTTTGGTATGTGCTGGCCGCTCACCACTTCGACCTGCAAAAGGATGCCGCCTATGAGCGCTGCGTTGATCTAATGGAGAAGGGCGTCAACAGTGAGTGGCAGGCGAACGTCACGCTGGTCGAGATACCGGGGATGCGAAGCCTGATGATTCGCGCGTTAATGACGGCGGGCCGGCGTTCTCCTCAAATGGACGCAGCCATCAACGGTTACGTAAGGTCGCAAACGGAGAGCGGCATCTGGCCTTTGCCGCGCGTGCTGCGGATTTGGGGCCTCGACAAGCCGCCCGCCAACGGCATCAAGATGGGTACGATGGACGGTGCCAACACCTATCTGCTGACTCTGTCGCTGATCCACTACCGCGCGGTAGAGTTTGGTCAGGGGCAAGCAGCGAGGGCGTCCTCCAGTCAACCACCGCCACAAGTGCCATCAGGGGCGATGCCGGCGGACCTGGAGACCGACACATCTCCCGATGCCATGGCGTTCAAACGTACATGCAAGCGATGCCATATTCTTCCAAGCCCGTACACCTACAACAAGGTTGAATGGCCAGGCGTTGCCAGGAAGATGCAAGCATATATGGGGGAACAAGGGTTGGACGTTGCGCAAAAGGATGTGGCGCTGAGCCTCCAGTATGTGACTCGGCACGCGTTTTCCGCGGTGAGACCCCCGACAACGAGATCCTCCTCGGGCGACGGGAAGCAGCCTCAGTGACTTCTGGCCGGCGAAGTAGCCGTCCTGGGCAAGCGCTGAAGTC
>JALLOM010000143.1 GCA_027717865.1 Acidobacteria bacterium AH-259-O06
AAACGAGTCCGGTATCAGCCAAATCCACAATGTAGGCGTTGTCAATCCAGTCTTCGATTCTGTGTTCCCAAATGTTGCCGTCGGCAACAGCAGGAGATATTGAATAGCTCCCGGGACATAAGGCCGGCACCCGAATTCGAAAGCCCACCGTGAAGACATCACCTGCTTTCCCCGGAGGTAAATGAAATCCCTCGTAGGAGGTATTCGAGGCAGTGATCTCGACACCCAAGCGGTCACGAATTGTGAAACCGATGATTGGATGCTTGAGGTCTCGCTGAAAACGGGCTGAGATTACCAGCAAAACCTCTTGTGTTGCTCTGATCTGGTTGAGAACTCTCCCCTCTGGAGAGTGCAAGATGATACCGATGATCTCCGCCCCACCTTCACCGTAACGGTGATGAATATGAGGAACGGTTTTGACGACCTGAAGGGACTGATCCTGTTCAACATCAACCCACATTTGACCGACACCGGCTTCCTTCCGCTGCCGTTCAAACATCAAAGCCTGGTAGCACTGAACCACCTCCTCAGGATCGCCATCCTCCAGTTTTCGGCCATGATCAAGCAAGATAGCCCGGTCGCAAAAACGGGTCACCGCGTGCAAGTCGTGGGTCACAAACAAAATTGTCTTTCCATCCTGGCGCAGCCGTCGAATTCGGTTTGTACATCGGTGCTGGAAGATCAGATCCCCTACCGCCAGCGCTTCGTCGATCAGCAAGATATCCGGGTCAACGTGGATGGCTACAGCAAAGGCAAGCCGCATAAACATCCCGCTCGAATAGGTTTTTACCGGCTGGTGAATAAACTCTCCGATTTCCGCAAATTCCAGGATCCTCTCCAGCCGTTCTTCCATCTGGGAACGGGTCAGCCCCATGATGGCTCCGTTCATAAAAACGTTCTCGTGACCAGTAAACTCGGGGTTGAAACCGGATCCCAATTCCAGCAACGCCGAAACGTTTCCCTGCACGTGACAATCTCCGCGTGTTTGCCTCAAGATGCCGGCAACGAGCTGCAGGAGAGTACTCTTTCCCGAACCGTTCTGGCCAATGATTCCCAGAGTGGTGGCAGGCCAAACCTCCAGATCGATGTCTTTCAAAGCCCAAAATTCACGATGGAACTGTTTTTTCCGCAATGTGATCAGTTCCAGGAGCTTGTAGCTGGGGCGATCGTAAATGGCGTATTTCTTGGAGAGATGTTTTAGGTAAATCGCCGGCCTGGACTCATTCCCTTCAGAGGACATCCACAAATTCCCGTTTGGTGTTTCGAAAGACGAAACCCCCCACCACAAATGCACCCATTGCCCAGGCGACCAGCCACAACAGAGATTGCGCATCCGGCAAGCGATTCTCCAGCAGTAAACAGCGATACCCTTCGACCATGTGAGTGAGAGGGTTGAATCGCATCCATGGTCGAAAAGCCTTCGGAACCATCTCGACTTGGTAAAAGATGGGTGTGAACCAAAACCAAAAAACCATTATCACCGACAGAATTTGGGCGGTATCGCGAAGAAACACTTGAAGTGCGGCTGCCAGCCAGCCTAATCCCAGAGAAAGAACCATTAAAAGAATCAGGTAAATGGGAACCAGAAGTGCGGCCCAGCCGATCGTGTTCATATACAACAGCACAACAAGCAAGATGGCAAAGCCCACCAGGTGCGTGACTAAATTGGACAAAACCAGTGTCACGGGAAGAATCTCGGAGGCAAACAAGGTTTTGCGGATGAGATGACTGTGATCAACCACACAATTACAGGACCGAATCAGTGTGTCTTGAAAGTAGAGCCAAGGCAGAATTCCGCAGAACAGAAAGACAGCGAAGTTATCGATTTGCCCCAGCTTTGGCTTGATTTGGAAAACAATCGAAAATACAAACGTGTAGCTCAAGAGCAAAACCAAGGGGTGGATCACTGACCAGAAGAATCCCATAAAAGAGCCAATATAGCGGCTCTTCAGATCGCGAATTATGAAGTTCCAGATCAGATGGCGCTGCAGGACAATTTTTCGAAGAAAATTATAAGAGATAGTGACGACGCCTAGGCTAGTCCGCATTTCTCACACCCGCTCTACTGCTGTGAGCTCATAGAACAAAGCCTCGTATTGAGTGACAATTTCCTCCCAATCGTAACAGTGACGCACTCGCTGCTGAGCTTGCTTCCTGTATTGCTCGTATGTTTGCGACCGGGAACAGATCTGTCTCATGAGTCGAGCGAGTGATTTTAAATCATTGAAAGGATAAAGAAAACCTGACCGCTCCACCACCTCGCGATTCTCGGGCGTATCATTCACCAGCACCAGGCAACCCGCTCCCATTGCCTCAATTAGGGCAGGATGAGTTCCTCCCACTTCGGTCGCGTGAATGTAACAGAGGCAGTGAGAAAGCAATTCACGATAACCCTGAGCGTAGATAGCTCCCGGCAGGAGGATGTTTTTTCCCTCGGCCAGGCGATGTAACTCCCGAATGTAGTCTCGACTATAAGGAGCGTCTCCAACTAAAACCAGCGGATAGTCAACCCCGGAAACGAGATAAGCTTGCATGACAAGGTGCGCATTGTTCTCCGGTTCCAGCCGACTGACATAAAGAAGA
The DNA here is from genome assembly GCA_027717865.1 of Acidobacteria bacterium AH-259-O06. Classification (GTDB taxonomy): domain Bacteria; phylum Acidobacteriota; class UBA6911; order RPQK01; family JADFOI01; genus JALLOL01. Next base: position 2,584 of record JALLOM010000143.1, read on the forward strand.
TAGTTTCGACGACTCAGCCCGAGGCGCTTCACTTCTTTACAGCTTTCGAGCGCTTCGGCTGGAGCCCCGTAAGGGATAAACCGCGAACGGAATCCATATTCCTCCAAGTAGTATTGTTGGATAGAGCGAGCGTCGGTCACTGCTTGATCGGGAAGCAGGGTGGACAGAAATTCACTAAATCGGTAGTACGCCTTCCCTAGACGGTTCCACTTCTTTCGAAGGTACTCGATGCCATCGACATTAATCACGACCTTCTGACCCACCAGCTTCGGGAGCCAGCAAACAAATGCATTGGCCGCGTTACAGATCAAGACGACGTCATAAGGCCTAAAGAGCGCCGCCAAAACCGAGATAGCAGTGTGGGTCACCGTTTCCAGATACTTCGCCCGAAGAGCGGGCAACACACGAATGTCCACTCCACGATAACAGCGCAGTCGAGGATCTACAAAATGAGAGCGACCGTAGACCACGACCCGATGTCCCCGCTCTACCAGCCGCGTGGAGAGTTGCTCGGCAAATGTTTCAAATCCCCCATAGTTGGCAGGGACCCCACGAGTTCCCAGAAGGGCGATCTTAAGCGGCCTTTTCCTGCTCGTCGTGCACGACATATGGAATCGTAATAAAAAAGAGGAGCAGAATTAAGATTTCTGAATCCCCGAAATTATACTCAAAGAGACCTGCCAATAAGAACGCTGCCACAACCCCGATTGCGCTGATGGCGACACAACGGGAAAGAGAATCGGAATTTCGAAGGCGAGCAAAACGAGCAAAATCTCGAAGCAAACGAATCCACAGTGCCAGCCAAACAAGCAGAGTGATAATTCCCATTTCAGCGGCGATGTGCACAAGGTTGTTGTGAAGATGTTGATAGATCCAACTTGGAAATTCGTCGGTTCCATTGTAATCGCCATAGAGACGAGGCACCATTCGGGGACCCAAACCCGTCCAGGGATGCGCTGTAATGATATTTTTGCCAGTTCGAAGCAGCTCAATACGAATGCGTGTGGTCGTATCATTGGGGTCGAAACTGGAATAGAGCCGCTCCTTGAAGTCGCCGGGCAGGGCAAAAAACAGCGCAAGCAAAAGGACGCTGCCTGCCATCAACCATCGCACTCGATAGATCGAGAGAAGTAGGAACAGACCGCCAATCGTCCCCAGCCAGGCATTCCGAGTGTGAGTGAGAACGAGGACGAAAAGAAAAACGGCCAGCAGCCCCGCCCACGCGCCTATTTCGAGAATCTCCCGGTTCAACAAACGATTCTCTGTCTTTTCATTTTCCGCTTGCTCTCTTTGATTCCTGCCGGAGGCCCGGGGCAGCTGACAGAATAAAAGGTAACCCGCCAGCGCCACCGAACCTATCATCAATTGCCCTGAGAAGGTCATCCAGTGCCCCATGAAACCCTCGATACGATTGACCAAATTGACCTCCTTCAACCAGAAATACTGCAAAACTCCGTACATGGCACTAATAGCCAAGACAAGGAAGATGGCTCTGAGGGCATACTCAACCTGTTTGCGGCTCAGGTAAGTAAAAATGAAAAAAATGTATAGAAACTTGACGAATTTCTTGAGGTAGCTGGCACTGACGAGCACATCGCTGGAAAAAACGACGGCAACCAGGGTGGCCAAAAAAAAGGCCAGTATAAGACCGAAAAAAGGAGGGGTTCTTAGACACAACTCTCTGCGCCTCCAGCAATCAATCATCCACAGCAGAAGAAAAATGCCGAAGAAGACCTCCGATACAAAGAGTGAGACCAGGGAGCTAACCACGGCAGCTATGACGGCAAAAGAGATCCACCCACCCAGCATTGAATCGTTTTACGGCTCCGCAAATTTCTCCAACCTGATCTCCAGGATTCCCGGATAGGCTGGAAAGCAAAGCACTTACAGTTTCACCACGTTGTTGAAAGCCTCGGCGAAGGTATTGCGAGTGTCGAAAATTAACTGGGCCGATTTCTGGAGCATGCCGTAGTCGAAACAGGAGTGATCGGTGACCACTACCACCAGATCGTACTTTTTGATTGTCTCTGGACTGAGCGGAATTGATTCTTTCACCGCGCCATCAATCTGCAAATGCAAAACATAGGGATCAGAGTAGTCCACTTTCGCCCCATCGTTCTCGAGCAGTCGGATGATGTCCAGCGCCGGTGATTCACGCATATCGCTCACATCCTTTTTATAGGACACACCCAGGAGCAACACTTTCGTTCCGTTCACGCACTTTCGATTCTGGTTCAGCACACGCGCCATTCTATTGAAGCAATACTCCGGCATCTGAGTGTTGACCTCACTGGCCAGTTCAATAAAACGCGCATTGTAGTTGAGCGTTTTGAGTTTCCAGGACAGGTAAAGAGGATCAATGGGAATACAGTGCCCACCCAAACCGGGACCCGGAAAAAACGGCATAAAACCGAAAGGTTTGGTGGCGGCAGCCTTAATCACTTCCCAAACAGACACCCCGAGTTTGTCGCACATGATGGCAATTTCGTTGACCAGTCCAATGTTTACAGCCCGAAAAGTGTTCTCCAATAACTTCACCATTTCAGCCGCAGCCGCCGATGAAACCGGAATAACCTGATCGATAACCTGCTCATACAGCGCCTTGGCCATCTCAGTGCACTGGGGGGTGACTCCACCCACGATCTTGGGAGTGTTTTTGGTGGTAAAAGTCGCGTTGCCGGGATCGACCCGCTCCGGAGAAAAGGCCAAAAACAGGTCCTTCCCGATCTTAAAGTTGCCACTTTGGAACTCGACTGTCAGGACTTCGTCCGTGGTACCGGGATAAGTCGTGCTCTGCAAAACAATCAGCATATTCTTATGCAAGTGTTTTCGAATATTTTGGGCCGCGTCGACGATATAACTGATGTCGGGATCCTTCGTTTGTCGCAGAGGCGTCGGAACGGATATAACAACGCAATCCAACCGCGAAACCACTTTGTAGCCTGAATGGGCCTGAAACCTTCCTGCATCGATGGCACATTTGAGAACTTCATCTTTGATGTCTTGAACATGAGACGTTCCCCGATTAATGTCTTTGACCTTTTCAGAGTCGACATCAATTCCGTGCACCTTGAACTCACTGCGAGCAAACGCCATGGCCAGCGGCAACCCAGCGTAACCTAACCCAACGACGCCGATCTCAGCCTGCTTGGTTAATATCTTTTGCCGTAAATTCATGTTGGTCTATCCTCGAGCAGTGAGTGCTCTTTTCTGAAACCACTCCACCGTCTGCCGCAAACCCTCCTGGAACGAAGTGTCTGGCTTGAAACCAATCAACTTTCTAGCCTGAGAAATATCGGCCTCCGAATGTCGAACGTCCCCAATACGAGCGGACTGGTAAATTGGTTCCAACTTCTGACCAAGAATCTGATTAAGAATCTCCGCGAGCTGATTAAGGGTAATCCTTTGCCCATATGCAATATTCAAACTAATTCCCTGGACTTCCGACTGGGCCGCCAAAAGATTCGCCCAAACAACATCTTCAACAAAAACAAAGTCCCGGCTTTGTTCTCCATCACCAAAGATGATGGGTCTTTCACCAGCCAGCATTCGAGAAATGAAACGGGGTATGACGGCGGCATACTCTGATTCCGGATCCTGGTGGGGACCAAAAACATTGAAGTAACGAAGTCCAAGAGTCGGCAAGTGGTAAATTTCTGAAAAAATCCTGCAGTAAAGCTCGCCTACATATTTACTGACGCCATAAGGAGAAATCGGATGAGCTTTCATTTTCTCACGTTTCGGAATCACTTCTGAATCTCCATAAACGGCCGTACTCGTTGCAAAAATCATCTTTTTAACGCCTGCATCTCGAGCCGCTACTAAGACCTTCAAAGTCCCTTCAACGTTGACACGGTTGCAGGCCAGGGGATCCTCAGTGGATTTTTGGACCGAGGTCATTGCCGCCTGGTGATAAACGGTATCGGCCCGGTCAAAAATCTTTCTCAAGCCCTCCAGGCAGTGGATGTCCTGTTGGGAAATCTCACATTGCCCAGGGTACTGTTGCTGAAGATCTGCCAGATTCTCCCATTTTCCCGTGGAAAAATCGTCTACGATGCGGACGCTTCGGCCTCGTCTCAAGAGAGCGCGGCAAAGGTGCGAGCCAATAAAGCCCGCTCCACCGGTGACCACGTCAAAGGTCTCTTTCACGATCACACCCGCAGGATTCTAGCAGAAGTAGACACCTGAGAATACCCTCTGCTAACATCCTGCGCGTCAGCTGATGGCCCTCACGCAAGCCTTTTCTTACCGTAACGGACAGCTCTTTTGTGAGGATATCCCCCTCGCCGGCCTGGCCGATCAGTTTGGAACACCTTGCTACGTCTACAGCAAGAATGCCATCCTCCGAAACTTTCACTCTTTTCGGACTGCCTTCGAAGCTGTAGATCCTCTGATTTGCTACGCTGTAAAGGCCAACTCGAATCTCAGCATTTTGCGCTTACTCAAAGAAGAAGGAAGCGGCTTCGATGTGGTATCCGCAGGAGAACTCTACCGCTTAAAAAAAATCGGCGGCGACCCGAAACGAATCGTTTTCAGTGGAGTGGGAAAGAGGGTTGAGGAACTGGAGACGGCGCTGCAGATGTCCCTCTTTAGCCTCAATGTTGAATCGTTAGAAGAACTGGAAACCTTAATCGACCTTGCTGAGCACAAAGACGTTCGCCAAGACATCTCCATACGGATAAATCCCGACGTCGATACCACGACTCATCCTTATGTGGCCACCGGTTTTCGTCAGCACAAGTTTGGTCTTGACGTCAATCATGTCGAAAAAACCATTGGGCTATTGAGGCAGTCCTCCCACCTGCACCTGGTCGGTTTAGGCTTTCACATCGGCTCACAAATCCTGAATGTTCAGCCCTTCTTAGATGCTTTTCTGAAACTCAAAGGATTGGTCGCGGAATTTGAGACTTCGGGCTTTGAAATCGAGCACCTCGACCTGGGAGGAGGAATTGGCATTCCTTACCAAGACGAAACAGAGCCCGATCTAAACCGATACGCTGAGTTTGTCAAAGAACATCGAGGGGAATATCGCATTGTCCTAGAGCCAGGGCGGTTCATCACTGGAAATACGGCTGTCCTGCTCAACAAGATTCTGTACCACAAGGTGAACTATGAAAAACATTTTCTCATCGTGGATGGGGCCATGAATGACTTGCTTCGTCCCTCGCTCTACCAGGCCTATCATGAAGTTCTCCCATTAGAGCAAAAGGAAGGGAGCATCAGAGCCGATGTGGTGGGTCCAGTCTGTGAAACGGGGGATTTCTTTGCCCATGATCGTTTGCTTCCCCTACTAAAACAAGGCGACTATCTAGCCATCATGAACGCCGGCGCTTACGGTTTCGTTGCCGCTTCCAATTACAACTCTCGTCCCCGGGCCGCCGAAATCCTGGTAGATGGAGATCGTCCTCAAGTCATCCGCACAAGAGAGACCTTCGAGGACCTCATTCGAGGAGAGCAGTAAGGGGGCCGTGTCTTTAAAATTTAAATTTTGGCCCAAAATTTAAATTTTAAAGACACGGCCCCTTCTCTGTGAAAAAATGAAAAATATCGGGGTAAATCCAGCGGGATCCATGTGATCTGTGTATGAAAAACTTGTGAAAATAATGTGAAAAATGTGTGCAGATTTCTGTTCATAAGTTATTGAAAAATAAATACTTTTTCGCTTGACTTCCTGTCTTACTGGTGCATAATATGTAGTCAGGTTCCCGAGAGACAGAGGCTGTGAGAGGGGTGCCCGAAGAAACTCTGGAGTCCGTCATGATTCTTCTTGTGCCTCTCACAATCGCTGATGCCACTCGGGGGCTTTTTCCGTTCCTGCAATATCGACCTAACACCGAAAACCGCTCGTCAGCTTCTATCGAGCCTGGCTTCGTAATTTAGTGTTTTCGTGCCTTCGTGCACGACAGCACGACGGCACGACAGCAATTGGATCTGAGGCGGGACACTTCTAAATACTAGAGGG
>JALLOM010000144.1 GCA_027717865.1 Acidobacteria bacterium AH-259-O06
ACCCAACCCCCCAATCGATTACCAGCCTCCGAGAAGAGCTACCTCCTGCTCATTACTTACAAAATCCCCTGATCTCGGCCGAAGACCTCGATCAGGGGAGGATTCGTAACCGTTACACCAACCGTTACATTACCCCAAGACACTTGTGCCGCTAATCCTGCACCGATATATGTGCGTTCGCATGTTTTCGAAAATTGGTGGCCCGACTGTAATTAACGGGCGCGAAGCGCAGGATGGATCGATTTAGCGGGACGGATGGATTTAGATTGAAGCCAGCAAAAACACGGGCAACCAGTACCATACAAATCCTTTAATAAGGGAGGAAAAGTCAATGAAGTCCGCTGTAAAACAAAAATGGGTCATCACCTTGATCCTGGCTCTGGTGGCCGGCTCGGGACAACTACTGCTGGCTCAGTCCACGTTTGGAACCATTCTGGGTACTGCGACGGACGAGCAAGGTGGAGTCATTCCGGGCGTGGAAGTGACATTGACCAATCAAAACACCAACGTGTCACGGACATCGACCACAAGCGATCTGGGCAGCTACGAGTTTCTCAATCTTCTTGCTGGAACCTACCGGGTCGAAGCTCAGCTGCCCGGGTTTAAGACCTTCGCCCACGCCGACATTCAACTCAGTTCGCGTCAAATTGTCCGAGTGGATATCCTGATGCAGGTGGGCGAAGTGAGTGAAAGTGTCACTGTTTTGGCAACGCCCGGGTTAATCGACAGCGAGACGTCCAGCGTCGAGGGCACTCTCGCGGGAGGAAAGTTCCACTTTATCAGCCCAACCAGCATTACTCAGCGACCCTGGTCGCGCATGCGCCTGAATCCGCTGGTGCAAAACACCCGCAGCCGCAGCCGTTTCGCTTTGGGCGGCTCATACGCTGCTCAGTCCGACTTTCAGATTGACGGTGTTTCGGCCCCCATAGGGGACGGTCGCGTGGCTGGCTCGTCGGTTCTATCCAGCGAGGCCCTTGAAGAGGTAAAAATTCTGGCCGTGAACAACAAGGCCGAGTACACCTCGCCCGGCGTATTTGCACAGATCTCCAAGGGTGGGACGAACGCCTTCCACGGCGATATCTACTATAACCTCGCATCGTCGGCTTTGAGCGCACGCAGAGCAGATGCTACCAGCAAGCCTGTCAACCACACTCACTATTTTGGGGGGAGAATCGGGGGCCCGATTATCATTCCGGGGTTGTACGACGGCCACGAAAAAACATTCTTCCACCTGGATTGGATGTCGACAAAAAGACCCGGGAGCCGACTCTATATTGCTGATGTCCCAACTTTGGACATGCGACAGGGGATCTTCGAGAAAGAGATCATCAACCCTTTCACGGGTGAGCCCTTCACGGACAATCGGATACCCAAAAGTATGATCAATCCCACCTCTCTCTTTTTCCAGGAGACCTTCTACCCACCTCCCAATGCTGGAGGTCCAAACTCAACGAGCAATAACCACCAGATCGGAGGTCCCACTGGCACCACTCGCGAAGAGCTCCTCAATCTGCGAATCGACCACCACTTCAGCAGCAATCAGTCCATGTTCGTCCGGGTAGGCGGAACCCAGTTCGACAGCCAAGCCTTCGATTCTAACTTGCCCACCGTGGGAGCTCGAGCGCGCACGCGAAAGCTCTACACGGGCATATTCTCACACAACTACGCCCTCTTGCCGAATCTGATCAATGAGTTCCGTTTCGGATTCAATCGAGACAATCGTCCCAACGGAGGATCCAATAACGGTCTGGAAGTGATCCGGCAGGCCGGGATACAGTTTCCCGCCTCTCTAAGTCCGCCAGATACGCGTGGGTTCCCGAGACTCATGATCACCGGGGTGCAAAGGCTTGAACAAGCAAACACCAGTCTGCAGATTAACCAGAGCTACCATTTGACCGAGACCCTCGGCTGGATCAAGGGGAGGCACACGTTCAAGGGCGGCATCAATGTCTTTAAGGAACAGCCCAATAACTCCGTGGTTCCGCGAGGGGCCCATGGCCAATTCAATTTCGACGGTACTTACACCGGCGATGCTTATGCGGATTTCCTTCTGGGGATTCCGGAAGAGACTCGAGTGGCCGGCATCAACCCGATTCGGTATATGAGGGCTACCAACTGGGGACTCTTTCTCCAAGACGACTTCAAGATGCGGTCTAACCTGACACTCAACCTTGGGATCCGTTGGGATTATCAGAGCCCGCCTTACAACAAGAACGACGCTATGTATAATTTCGACCCCGTAACTGGTGCGCTTATTAAGGCAACGCCCAGGGCTCCTGTCAATTCGGCTTTCGCAGCGAAATTTCCCAGCGTTTTGATAATTGAAGCGGCTGAGGTCGGGATGCCCGAGAAAACGCTGTTGTTTTCCGACAAGAACAACTTCTCGCCTCGAGTCGGCGTAGCTTGGCGTCCCGGAAATTCCTCAACCTTTGTCGTCCGCGCAGGATGGGGGAAATTCACCGATTTGCTGGGCCAGGGAGTTTTTGCGCGACTGGCACAGGGCGGTTTTCTCAATCGGGGAACTCTGACCATGAACAACGACCGGCCGGATTCGTCCACAGGGATTGTTCCCTCCTCCATCTTTCAGTTCCCAAGCCCATTTCCGGAAATGCAGCAAGGCGAGGCCGCCGCAGGCCTTACGGTCAGGGGCTTCAACCCCCATTTGTTCAACCCCTATATTCAGCAGTGGAACCTGACTCTTGAAAAAGTAATGTTTGACAACATTGCCTTTCGCACCTCCTACATCGGCACCAAGAGTACCAACTTACTTTGGACTCGTGACATCAACCAGCGGACTATTGCCAACAAGAACGGCTCGCGCCTTTATGCGGACCGGGGAATTACCGGCAGCATTGAGTATTACGACAATGGCGGCAGTTCGATCTACCACGGACTCCAGTTCGAGGTGAGGAAAAGATACAGCGACGGTCTGGCCTTTAACCTCGGTTATACCTGGGCCAACAATATCTCTGACGTGATGGACCAGAACGATCGAGACTACATGGTCATGGCCGCTGATGCCAATAATCGTAGTCTGGACCGGGGCCGAGTCCCGTTCACGCGACAGCACAGTTTCTCGGCTTACACACTTTGGGAGCTTCCCTTCGGCCACGGACGCCACTGGCTGAAGGACGCGCCGACTCTGGTGCAGCACGTCCTGGGTGGGTGGGAACTCTACCCACAGCTCTTTGCCTCCAGTGGCCAGTGGTTTACGCCGCGCCGGAAGAAATCCAACCCTTTTACGGGCCAGGGTGGCGGCAGCGAAACCAATCGGCCCGATCGCATTGGTGACGGCAATGACGGCCTCCACCTGACTGGGTCGTCCGGTGCTAAGTGGTTTAACCCGGACGCCTTTGCCGATCCTCCTGCTGACCGGTTAGGTACGGCCGGCAGAAGTATCCTGAAAGGACCGGGCTTCTGGTCTTTCCATCTCAGTCTCAACAAGAAGTTGCCCTTGTCATTTTGGGGCAAGGACAAGGAGTTCTGGCTGGCGATTACTGCGGCAAATGCTTTCAACCATCCCAATTGGCGAAGACCCGCAACCAGCGGCGAATTGACCGTGGGAAAGTCAGCGTTCGGCAGCACCTCCACCCTATCCAGGGCCGATCGTGCCATCTGGATCCGCGGCCGGGAGATCATGGTGCGGGCGAGAATTGTGTTCTGAAGTGAACACCAAGTATCGATTGAGGGGCGCCTCCCAGAAAACTGGTCACCCCCCCATTTCTCACGCTGGAGCGACGGAAAAGTCCTTTGCACTGGCGATCTTCCCCACTGCCTGGGATGAGATCAGGCGTGAGAAATCCAGTTGAGCGGTGCCCCTTTTATATGTCCTTCACTTGCGACACATGTGGCCATCTTCTTAACAAGCACAGAGGGCGGGAGGCCTGTGAAAAATCCGGAGCAAGCTCATGCAAGATTCAAACCGGCGTGACTTTTTGAAACTCAGTGCCTGGCTTACCGGCGTCTGCTTTGCTGCGCCAGCGATAGCCCGAAGCCGGCGGAGTCCCAACGACCGCCTCCGCGTAGCCGTGGTTGGATTGAGACAGCGGGGCTGGAGACTGGCGCAGAACATTCACGAATTAGGGGCGGACAATGTCGAATTAGCCGGCTTGTGCGATGTCGATGAGACAGTCCTGAACAGAGCCGTTGACCACTGCGAGAAGCTTTCTGGCCAAAAGGTGCGGACCTTCATCGACCTGCGTGATGTGCTCGATGATCAGTCCATTGACGCGGTTTTCTTGGCGACGCCTGACCATTGGCATGCGTTGGGCACGATCTGGGCCTGCCAGGCCGGTAAGGACGTTTACGTTGAAAAGCCAGCCTGTCACAACATATTCGAGGGCCGAAAGATGGTCGAAGCCGCGCGAAAGTACAACCGCATCGTCCAGCATGGAACACAGAGCCGCAGCAATTCCACGATGCGTGAAGGGATCGAGAAGCTGAGAGAAGGAGTGATCGGTGAGATCTACATGGCCCGTGGAATCTGTTACAAATGGCGAGAGAGTATCGGGCGGGTAAAGGAAGAACCCGTCCCCCCGGGCGTGCATTACGATCTCTGGGTGGGTCCCGCACCGATGAAGCCATTCAGCAAGCTGCGGTTCCACTATAACTGGCACTTCTTGTGGGACTACGGAACTGGTGAAATCGGTAATCAGGGTGCTCATCAGCTGGACATTGCTCGCTGGGGTCTGGGGCTGGATTCCCACCCCGGCAAAATCCAGTCGATGGGTGGTCTCTTTGTTCACAAAGACGACCAACAGACGCCGAACACCCAAATAGCATCTTACCGGTACGAGGGGCGAAACCTGCTGCTGCAGTTCGATGTCCGCCACTGGATCACCAATCGGGATGCCTGCATCGGCGACACCTTTGCGAGTCGCGGCGAGCGCAACAACGTGGGAGTGATTTTCTACGGTTCTGAAGGGTTCATGCTCATGCCCGGTTACACCAGCTACTACACCTTCCTTGGCCAGAAGCGTAAACCCGGGCCAAAGGCAGTAAGCCCCGGGAAATCCCCAGGCCAATTTGCCTCACATTGTCAACTTTATTCGGGCCGTGCGCAGTCGCAAGCGCTCCGACCTGACAGCCGACATTGAGGAAGGGTACAAATCCACGGCCCTGGCTCTGCTGGCAAATATTGCATATCGGACAGGACACACTCTCTCTTTCGATCCAGAAACCGAGCGTTTTCATGATGACGAGCAGGCAAACCGACTGCTCAGGCGAGAATATCGCCCGCCCTTCGTCGTGCCCGAAAAAGTGTGAAACAGCAGACTGCAAAAATGTCCCATTGCGCGCGGCCGAAACGGCAAAGAAACCCTCTTAAAGAAGAAAATCGTCAAATGAAGAGACGAGTTACCCCACCGATTTGGATCGGAACACTTCTGGTTTTGGGCACAGGGTTGTTGTTGGGAGGTTCTAAGGACCAGAAACTGCAAGCAAGCTACGTGGATTCCACACACCTGGCTCCATCATCTGGGCGCTGCGTCGGGTAGACCACCATCTACCGGGATGGTCGCTCCGGTGGTGGGCGTTTGGCGGGTGAAAAAAAAGAGCACAGCCTTGGCCACGTGGCCTGCTGTAATTTTGCTTTTCAACAAATTTCGATTTCGGTAATACTCCTGGAGTTGCTTCTCGTCCAGCCCCCTGGCCCGCATGCGCTCCGGTCCCACCTCTGCCCATAACCCGGATTCGCGTCCTCCTTCTGAAAAGATCGCGTCAGGCGCTACCATATTCACTCTCACACCAATCTCCGCCATTTCCAGGCTGGCGATTCGCGCCAGTTGGTGAGCGGCGGCTTTGGTCGCGCTGTAAGCCCCGAATTTTGCTCCCGGCGCAAATACATTCTTGCTCGAAATCACCACCACGTCCCCTCCCGTTCCCTGGGTTTTAAAGTGTCGCGCTGCTTCAGAAAGCATTAAAAGTGTGCCTTCCACGTTCACCCGTTCCAGTCGTCGGAAAGCCTCCAGATCCATTTCTCCCAACGAAGAAACCAGCGCGACACCCGCGTTCACCACCACCAGATCCACACCCCCCCACGCCGAAATGATGGCTGCAAATCCCCCCGCTACCGAGTGGAGGTCCGTTACGTCCAAAGGGACTCCGAGGACCCTGTCTCCGAACCGGGATTGCAACTCCCCCACCAAACTGTCGAGCCTTTCCCCAGGCAAGTCCGTCACGGCCACATGGCAGCCCTGCTCTAAAAGTACCCGACTGATTCCGGAACCGATCGCGCCTGCCGCACCCGTCACGACGGCCACCTGACGGCTCAAAAGCAGCTCACTTCCATCCAGCTTGGCGTGCTGCAGGCTGTGATACTCCATGGCGAAAAGATCGCTCTCAGTCAAACCCTGGTAACTGCCCATGAGCCCGATCTTGGCCTTAATGTCTAATGTCTGAGCCGTGATGTCACGACAAATGTTGGCAGCAAAAACATCCTTGCCGGAACAGGCAGCACCCATTCCTGGCATCAGAATCACACGAGGAGCGGAAGCAAGACGAGCCAAACCCGTTTCCATCTGTGCTGAATTTCGATCCAGATAGGCTTCGTACGCCGCTCGGTACTCATTGATGGCCCTGTTTATCTGATCTCGCAGCTGGGAGGGATTATCGTAGGCCGGAGAGTCTATCCATAGAGGAAATGCTTTGGTTCGAATCAGATGATCGGAGGTTAGCGGCGGGGTCAGGGCGAGTTTTTTGCCCCGGTCGGAATCCACAAAGTTGAGAACCTCGCGGTTGATCAGCGGTGTAAGAATCACGCGCCTGTAAGGTCGATCGTCCTCCAGCGTGGGCTCGGCCAAGAAGCCACGGAGAACGGGTGCCACCTGGATCCACCTGTCTTTGGCAGCTTCAAGCGGTGTGGAGACGGTTGCCTTCACGGGGTTAGACACCTTTTGGGCCAAATACGACCCCGCCTTGGTCACCATTTCAATTGTTCTCTCGTACGATTCACGGGCAGTGTCGCCCCAGGTGACCAACCCATGTCGCATCCAGACCATACCCTGCTTGCCAGGATCAGCTTCAATAGCCTCAGCGGCAGCTTTGGCCAACCTGAACCCAGGTCTCACGTAGTCCAATACAATCACATCGTCCCCAAGGGCCTCTTTCACGATCTTCTCGCCCTCAGGTTGGTTGGTCAGAGCCAGGATGGCATCCGCATGAGTGTGATCAATGAATTTCTTGGGAATAAAGGCGTGCACCAAGGTCTCGATCGACGGAGTGGGGGATCGGAAATCAAAAAGGTGAGTCCGGATCTCCCTGACCATGTGCTGGTCCGAGAGCTCCGGCAAGACGCGTAGTCGCTGTAAATATTTTAGATCCAGACCGGGATGCCCTTCGGGCTCGATCACAGCCAGATCGTATCCGGAAGCCTTGACAAAGAGAGCCGGAAGGCTATCGCCCAAGATGTTGACGTGGGTACTCTTGACCGACGTATTGCCTCCGCCATGCAGAACCAAGCTTTTCTCAGCTCCGAGCAACCTGGCGGAGTACGTTCGAAGGGCCAGATCTTCTCCCCAATGGGAAGCATATTGTGACAGAAACTCAGTCACCCTCTGGTCTGACCATCGGCTTTTCATCGGTCATATTTCCTAAAGTGATTGTAGGGGTCGGCCGGTGGCCGACCCGAGCCCACGGCGCGCCAAGATCAAAGCTTTCCCTCGTCTCGTGAAGCTTTTGCCGTCCCAACAGTTCGGGCGAGCCACCGGCTCGCCCCTACCGGCTGGCGTGTTGGGATCGTAAGGTGTCAAGCATGAACCTTGCATTCTCCACAGGAGCTTTGCCGTCAAACACTGCGCTTCCCGTCACAATAATGTCCACGCCCGCTGTTGCCACATCGGCGATGTTATTCCGCTTGATACCGCCATCAACGCAGATCAAGATGTCCTTTCCTGCACGGGCGATCATCTGCTTCACTTTTGTGATTCGAGAGAAGGTAGACGGGATGAAGGTTTGTCCCTCCCAACCTGGGTTTATGGCTAGAAACATGATCAACTCCACTTCATCGAGTAAGGGTTCCAGAACGGTGAGCGGAGTCCCAGGGTTGAGCGCCACCCCTCGAACCAACCCTCTGACCGGATCGTTCGCATTGGTCATCTCACCCAATTTCTGAAGCACACGGTGGATGTGCAAAGAGGATTCAGCGTGTACCGTAATCACGTCCGCCCCTGCAGCCACATAAGCATCGACCTTCTCTAGTGGCTCCTGGATCATCAAGTGTACATCTTTGAGCAAAGGGGTTTTCAGGGCCTCGATAAATGGCGGACCCACGGTCATCATCGGTGTGAAACACCCGTCCATAACATCAACGTGCGCGAGCTCTACATCCGTCTGTTCAAGCAGGGATAGTTCAGACCCCAAGGACATCAAGTCGGCAGCCAATACGCCTACGCTGATGGTAGGAGAGGACCGGCGCA
>JALLOM010000145.1 GCA_027717865.1 Acidobacteria bacterium AH-259-O06
AAGACAGACACTTCAGGAGTGTGACACTATGTGGAAAAATCCAGAAACCGAGGGTGCTAAGTCCCCATCTTCAATCCCCCGGAAAAATCCCGTGGAACAATTGAAAGATAGGGCAATTATTGGCCCTTCCATCAGCATCAAAGGGGAACTCACCGGAGAGGAGGATCTGCTGATCCAGGGACGAGTCGAAGGTAAAATCAAGTTGAAGAGGAACAACGTCACGGTGGGTAAAAAAGGCCGCATCAAGGCGGACATTTACGGGAAAATCATCAGCATTGAGGGAGAAGTTCATGGCGATCTTTTCGGAGAGGAGAAGATCGTGCTTCGTCAATCGGGTGTCGTTCGCGGGAACATTACGGCTCCACGAGTCAACCTGGAGGACGGTGCCAAGTTTAAGGGAAGCATTGATATGGATTCGGAGGGCGGAGAGCGGCAGCCTACGCTTAGCGAGGCCGTGCCTCAAGCAAAATCTTCTCCAGCCAAAGTCGCTCCCCAAAACAAAGAATTGCGCAAAAAAGACACTCCACAAAGCAGGAAAATCGGTGTTGGCATAAGAGCCAGCACTCCTTCATCTAGGGCATGAAGTGGTGGTTCTCAGGGTCGAGTTTAGAATCGAAAGAGCCGCTTGAGTTCTCTCCCTGGCACTCTGCAGCTCATACCTCTCTCGCTCTAAACGCCCTCTATCATCACCTTCGTCCCGAGCGGAAATACAATGTTCTTGATCTAGGTCCTGCCCTGGGAGCCAATGTTGATTTCTTTTCCCAGTTCCCCTGTAAGATCTACATTGAAGATTTCTACCGGACATTGACTTCCTTCGATTTTTTCTCGCCCGAAGACGGATTCACCTACCAAGTAGTCTTTGAGTATCTCTTACCTTATTCCCGGAATACGCGTTTCGACATCGTCATGACTTGGGACATTTTCAACTATCTCGAACGGGATGAGTTCCGATATCTGATTCAGCATTTGAGTCAATTTTGCCACGCCGGCACGCTGCTGTTTGCCCTCATGTCGACCCTAAAACACATTCCCGAAAAACCAACCACTTTCAAAATCCTGGATCAGGAACGGTTGCTCTACCAGGCAAATTCCAGCGTCTTGAGACGCTGTCCACAATACCAACAGAGCGACCTCAATCAACTCATGCCAAACTTCCGCACCTGCAATTCCTTTTTATTGAGAAATGGATTCAAAGAATACCTTTTTGTCTGCGAGTAGAGAAGAGTAAGGTAGAATAAAGCTCCCATGAAGTCTCTCCGATGGATCCTGGTCCTTTCGCTTCCCCTGCTTTTTGTTCTCTCTTTTTACGGGCTGATCAGGCCCTCTGAAGCTCAAGAGAAAGTTGAACCGGAAGAGCTTAACAAGATTGAACAGATCCTGCGCCTTAACAATTTTGGGGTGGCTTTGATGGAGCAGCTCAAGTTTCAAGAGGCCAGTGAAAGATTTGAAAAAATCATTGAAACGGATCCCCAGTTTGTACCTGGTTATGTCAATCTAGGTATCGCCTATTTTAATCTTCAGGAATACGATGATGCGCTATTATCCTTGGGGCGTGCGATTGAACTGGACTCCGATCAGGTTCACGCTCGCTATGTACAGGGGCTCATTTACAGAAATCAAGATAGAGCGGAAGAAGCAATCAATCAGTTTCTGAAAGTGAACCAACGGGATCCGGACGATCCTTCCACCAACTATTTCCTCGGGCTGCTCTACAGCCGGCAGAAAGAATACGACAGCGCCATTGAATATCTGGAAAAGGTTGTTTTCAGAGAACCGTACAACGCCTCTGCCCATTACAATTTGGCCATAGCTCTTTTGCGCAGCGGAAAGCGCCAAAAGGGCACTCAAGAGATGAACGAATTCCGCAGACTGCAAGGACTGTTCGGGACTACTACCATTGGGCTTCAATACCTGGAGCAGGGGAAATACTCCATTGCTATCGACAATATCCCTGCCAAATATCTCCCCGGCCTGGACGACATCTTGCCTGAGGATCAAATTGAAGTTACTTTCACGGAAGTCGCTGAATCGGTGGGCCTTCTTTTCCGGCACGCTGGTCCTGCTCAAACCAATCTTCAAATCAACTCGAAGGCAGACCTGGAGAATAACATCGTTCCCTACTTAGGATCAGGCATCGCTTTCGGCGATTATGACCGGGATGGTTGGCTCGACCTCTTTGTTGCCAACGCCGGCGCACTAGGTGCACGAGGGGCACTATTCCGCAACCAGGGTGACGGCACCTTCCGAGAAACCACCTCACAGGCAGGGATTGAATATTCAGGAAAAACGATGGCCGTCCTGTGGGGAGACCTCAATAATGATAGCTATCCAGATCTTTACCTCGTCAACTACGGGCCTAATGTCCTCTACCAGAACGATCGCGACGGAACTTTCACAGATGTGACAACCAAGGCTGCAGTGGGTGATCCTTCCTGGGGGATGGGGGGCGTTGAAGTGGACTACGATCACGATGGTGACCTGGATATTTTCGTGTCCAATTTTGTTGACCCTGATAGTATCCCAAAAGGCAAAACCGTGTTCCCGAAAGGCCTGTCTGGCGCTCCAAATGTGCTTTACCGCAACAACGGGGACGGGCCCTTTTCCGATGTTTCCAAAACTTCCGGCCTCAGCGGAGACACCCTGAAAACCTTGGGGACAGTCTGTACGGATTTTAACAACAGCCGGGACATCGACTTCTACCTTGTCAATCTGGATGCTCCCAATCAGCTATTTAGCAACCTTCGGGACGGTACCTTTGTTGACGTTGCCCACAAGAGCGGCGCTACCGGACCTGGAGGAGGGGCCGGAGTTGGAACCGGTGATTTTAACCATGATGGGTTGACGGATTTGCTGCTTCCCGCTTTCAGTGCAAGAAGCAGCCTGCTCTTGATCAATCAGGGAAACGAAAGATACCAGTCCACGCCGCTGCCTCTCCCTGATAGTTTCGCTTCTGCCCACAGCGCTCACTATCTTGACTTTGATAACGACGGCGACCTCGACATCCTGTTGGCGGCCGCGCCGCTTTTTGATCAATATAATCCGTCCCAGGAAGAGTTAAGAAACTTCTATCTCCTTGAAAACAAGAAGGGGAATTTTCACGATGTCTCAGAGCAGACGGGGCTTGCTCGAATCAAATCCCTGCCGGTTCGTGGGCTGAGTGTGGCAGATTTTGATAAGGACGGCGATCTGGACTTTGCCGTCAACGTCAACGGTTCTTCACCTTTGCTGCTTCGCAACGACGGTGGTAATCAGAACAATTGGATCGCAGTCCGGGTAAACGGAACCAGCAGCAATAGATCGGGAATTGGGACCAAGGTCGAAATCAAATCCGGGCGTCTCTATCAGAAAATGGAAGTCTACGCCGGCAGCGGTTTCCTGAGCCAGTCGTCACCCATAGCCCACTTTGGATTGGGAAAACGAGATCGGGTCGACATGCTCAGATTGCTTTGGCCCGGTGGGGTTTTACAATCAGAGCTTGAACAACCGATTAATCAAACGGTTGAACTACAAGAATTGGACCGCAAAGGGACCAGCTGCCCCCTCCTTTACCTGTGGGATGGGATGACCTATCGCTTTCAAACTGATTTCCTGGGAGGCAGCGCTTACGGCTATCTGCTGGCACCCGGAATGTACAACTATCCTGACACTGATGAATATGTCAAGCTCAAGCGCGACCAAGTCGCCCTCAAAAACGGGAAGCTGGCCATCACCCTGAACAACCAACTGGAAGAAGTCATCCTGTTTGATCAACTTGAACTGGTGGCGGTCGATCATCCTGCCGACTACGAGATCCATCCAGATGAAAAGCTTCTTCCTGGCCCGCCCTATCAGGGCTTCCACCTCTTCACCGTTTCAAATGCTCGGCCTCCCATTAGTGCCGCAGATGGCGAAGGTAAGGACATCCTCCCTGAAATATCCCGGAAGGATCGGATCTATCCGAAACTCTTCCGCAAGTTGCCTTTCAAAGGTTACGCAAAGCTGCATGAAATGGTACTGGATCTCGGACCGATTGCGGCGGATCGAGTTATCCTGCTCATGCACGCCTGGATTGACTATGCTGACAGCACCAGCAATCTGGCGGCATCTCAAGCGGGCTGCAAGTTGATCCCACCCTATGTGCAGGTTCAGGATCAGCAAGGCAAATGGCTGACTGTGATGGACCGCATGGGGTTTCCCGCAGGACTTCCTAAAACGATGACAGTGGATCTTTCAGGCAAGTTCTTGTCCGATTCACGAAAAGTGCGCATCGTCACAAACATGCGGATTTATTGGGATCAGATTCTGGTTGAAGCGGGACCGGCTCGAAGCGACTATCGCACATATCGTCTTCGTCCTGGATGGGCTGATCTCCATTTCCGAGGATTTCCTGAGTTTACCAGCCCGGACGGTCGCACACCTAAAGTTTACGACTATGGCCATATCTCTTCAGCCGCTCCGTGGAAGGTCCATATCGGAGGTTATACACGTTATGGCGATGTGCTGCCTCTGTTGATGAGACGTGATGATCTGTTCGTTATCACACGCTCGGGAGATGAAATCGAGGCATTTTTCGACGTGAAGTCCTTGCCGGACCTGCCGCGGGGATGGGTCCGAGATTACCTGATTTATGTAGATGGTTTCGGCAAGGATATGGATATCAACTCGGCCAACCCCGATTACATCGGCCCACTCCCCTTTCATGGAATGTCTGCCTATCCTTATGCGAGTGATGAACAGTATCCCGACGATGAGGTCCATCGCCAGTATCTCCGACAATGGAACACACGTATAGAAGAACAGTGGATCCTGACGATCAAAGGAGAATAGGCTTGTGACTACAATCTTGGCAACTCTGACCTGCTTTGCCCTCTATTTGGCCGGTTACCATCTTTATGCCAAACACTTGGGGCGTCGCATTTTCCAATTGGATCCCCAGGCGTCCACTCCCGCTCATCAACTCCAGGATGACATCGATTACGTCCCGACGAACAAGTACATTCTCTTTGGACACCATTATGCGTCCATTACCGGGCTCTCCCCCATGCTGGGACCCGCCATTGCCGTGATTTGGGGTTGGGTGCCGGCCATGTTATGGGTGGTCTTTGGAACACTTTTCATCGGAGCTGTTCATGATTTTGGGGCTCTCGTCATCTCCATGCGGGCCCGTGGAAAGTCTGTGGGTAAAGTTGCTGAAGAAATTATTGGCAGCCGGGCCAAAACTCTCTTCCACATCATAATTTTCTTCTTGATTGCGTTGGCAATGGGCGTTTTTGTCCACGTTACCGCTACCCTTCTCACGACCGCCTACAGTCCGGAAGCCGTCTACCCGTGTACGACCCTGATAGCGCTGGCCGTGGTGGTCGGCTGGCTGGTTTACAGGAAAAACGCCTCGATTTGGCGAATCACGCTGGTGGTCTTTGCCATCACGCTGTTCAGTGTGTGGTTGGGGATTCGACTGCCCATCATTGACCTGACGCGTGGGCAATGGAGCCTGCTGCTTCTCGGGTACGCCTTCTTGGCTTCAGTACTTCCGGTTTGGCTCTTGCTTCAACCCCGAGATTACATCAATTCGCTTTTACTGTATCTGGGATTGGCGTCTATTTATGCAGGATTCTTTGTTTTACAGCCCGAGTTTGCGGCCCCTGCAGTGCAAGCCCACCCGGAGGGCGCACCGCCTCTTTTCCCCTTTGTGTTCATCGTCATCGCCTGTGGAGCCATCTCCGGTTTCCATGGTTTGGTTTCTTCGGGCACCACCGCGAAACAGATTAACAAAGAAACCGATGCTCCCTTCATTGGCTATGGCGGGATGATTGGCGAGTCATTGCTGGGTTTGGTTGCTGTTTTGGCCTGTACGGCCGGCTTTGTGACCCGAGACCTGTGGATGAAACATTACAACTCTTGGGACCTGGCTTCGGGCCTGGGACCGAACATGCAGGCCTTTATTGACGGATCAGCACTTTTTTTGACTCAACTTGGGATCTCGCTGGACGTGGCTAAGGCGTTTGTGGCCTTGGTCGCCATCTCTTTCGCCTTAACCACACTGGATTCGGGCACACGACTGTTACGCTTCAACATCTCAGAAATCAGTGAAACTGTGAGATTCCCCCTTCTTTCCAATCGTTACGTTGCTTCTCTGCTGGCGGTCATCGTCATCGGCTTTGTCGCCTTCTATAAGATAGAGGGACAGCCGGCGGGTCTGGCATTGTGGCAGCTGTTCGGCACTACCAATCAGATCCTGGGTGGCTTTACGCTTTTGACGGTGACCCTCTATCTGATGCACCGGCGCCGTCCCTACTGGTACACAGGCGTACCCATGGGTTTCATGTTGATCACCACACTCACGGCGATGGCCATCAAAATGCGAGACTTTTGGAACAGCGGCGCGCATCTCCTATTGGTCCTGGGAATAAGTATCTTCCTGCTCTCGGTCTGGCTGGCTTGGGAAGCAACCTTGCGCATTTTCAAAGGTGAGAAGGTGGCCGATCTCAGCGAGGCTGCCCAGTGAAGATAAGGACCCTTTTTATCGATATTGGTAAAGTTCTCGTCGATTTCAACTACGAAACTGCACTGGCAGCGCTTGCGCGTTTGAACGACCTTTCCTGGGAGGAAATGCAGACACGCTTAAGAGGTCACGCCGATATCCTTCGCTACGAAACTGGGCACCTCACCACGGAGGAGTTTTTTCAGGGGGTGTCGGATTTATTAGAAATAGACATTCCATTGGAGAACTTCGAGAAGATCTGGGGAAGTATTTTTGTTTTTGACGGAAAGAGTTCCGAAGGCCTGCTTTCACCCAAGCTTTTCCGTCAGCTTAAGCAGAGCCATCAGTTAACAGCGCTTTCCAACACTAACGAGATACACTTCAACTATCTTATACAAGCGTATCCTCTGATTCGCGAGTTCGACGATTATGTTCTCTCCTACCAGGTCGGCAGTCTTAAGCCGGCTCCACAGATCTTCAGCGCAGCCTTGGATAAGGTAGGGTGTTCCCCCTGTGAAGTGTTGTTCGTTGATGATCGGATCGAAAACGTTCAGGCTGCGGAGAAAATGGGGATCCAGGGAATTCTTTTCGTGGGCGAAAAAGAGCTGCGGGGCGAGTTGGAAAGTTTGGGCATTCTGCGCTGAGCCCTGACTCCTGACCCGGTTCCACCTGACCCCTTACCACAGAGGTCTTTGTGGATACCGAGCCTGTACCAGCACGGGGAGCCTGGCTTCCATTAGCCCGGCTGACACGTCGGGCCATTACTTTGGAGGATTGCCCGTGTGGATCCTTCCTTGTATTTGACTTCAGGAACATCAATGTGAAAATCAATGCGGTCCAAGAGGGGCCCGGAGATCTTGGACAGATAACGCTGGATCTCATTAGCTCTGTGCTGGTCCAGCGATTCTTGCGCTGGAGTCGACCAGGAGAAACCCTTGGATAATGTGAATGTTATGGTGTCTCTTCACGGAGTTCGCAATGAAATACGCGGAGAGCACGATGCCCACCCCGAAACCCCCAAGAATCCCGCTTCCCAAAACCTGGCCATGCCACGTCAAGTCCGCCGTCCTACATATCATCTCGCTGGCGCACTTCTCGATCACCTATGCTCGCGGTTGGGCCGCCAACAGCATCAATGCTAAAGTCCGAATAGCTGCTGAGAATGATCGCTTGCACCAAGAGATCGCCTTGTTGAGAGAAGAACTCCGCATCAAGGACGCACGCATGTGTGGAATCGCGGCGCACAGACGGCCACGCTACGCTCCCACTGAACGCCTGGCGATTCTCGAAGTTCGCGCCGCCCGCGGCTGGTCGCTCAAACAAACAGCCGACGCTTTTCTGGTCACGCCGACAACGGTCGCATCTTGGTCGAAACGCGTTGACGAACTCGGCCCGAAAGCTCTCTTGCAGCTTCGCGAGCCGGTCAACCGATTCCCGGACTTCGTGCGCTACGCCGTGCAGCGATTGAAGACCTTTTGCCCCATGATGGGCAAGGTCAAGATCGCCCAGACGCTGGCTCGCGCCGGCTTGCACCTAAGCGCGACCACGGTGGGACGCATGTTGAAGGAGCCTCCTTGTCCCGTGGCAAAGCAGGCGGAGGTTTCCACAGGCCGAGTGGTTACCGCCAAAGGCCCCAACCATGTATGGCACCTGGATCTGACGACCGTGACGACGGTCTCGGGATTATGGGCCCCCTGGCTGCCGTTCGCCCTGCCCCAATCGTGGCCGTTTTGCTGGTGGGTCGCCATGGTTGTCGACCATTACTCCCGCCGTTTGATTTCCGTGGCCGTGTTTCCCAAAAAGCCCGACTCACTCGGTGTTTGCAGGTTCTTGGGAAGCGTCAACTCGACGCCGAACTATCTTATCTGCGACAAGGATAAAGTCTTCTGGTGCGAGAGGTTCAAGGATCTCTGTCGGCGCAAGGGGATTAAGCCCCGCTATGGTGCTGTAGGG